>JASLRP010000082.1 GCA_030743915.1 SAR202 cluster bacterium
TAGCATCTTGACGAAATCTAACGGATTTTTCGTCGGATTTATCAGCACCGCGTTGGCGTTGGCACTGGCACTGTTCGTTTTCACGGGGGATTCTTCCACCGTTCAAGCAGTTCCAACGTTGCCTCACGTCTTCTCAGGCAATGTGACGGTCAATGGAGGCGCTCCCGGATCAGGCACCAGTATCCAGGCCAGAATAGATAACGTCAATTACGCCCAGTCCGTCCAAAATGGCGTTCTTACGCGCAACACTACGACTGAAGTTGACGGCAAATTTGGGCAAATCAGACCCTTCCGGGTTTGTGGCGACAATCCTGAGACTTCCACGATCGAAGGCGGCAAAGCCGGAGATGTAATCAAGTTCTACGTCAACAGTGTGTTGGCGGTAGCGCAACACCCAACAACCGGCGCCGTCCTCGATCCAATCGCCTTCGTCGGCGGAGATCTCACGCACGTCAGCCTCGTCGTGATTGGCGGCGCACAGGTCGGCGAGACTGGCAATAGCGTCGCCTGCACAGTCGGCGACGAGTTCACGCCCCCAGAAGCTCCCACGCCAACATTCACTCCTGTGCCCCCGTTCATTCCTCCAGTAGTGGTGCCGCCTGCGGACGATGACGATGACACAACGGCCCCGGCGGCGACGGCAACCTTTACGCCAACGCCCACTCCAATTTCTGCAAGCGTGTTAGAAACTTTGACCACAGAGCAGCAGGTAGATCTCATTAGTCAGTTGACTGATGAGCAAGCGGCCCAAACGATCGCAGGTCTGGTCGAAGCTGATGCTGACGCCGGAGCTGGCTTAGTTGCCGATCTGTTGGCTGACAATGCCGACGATGCCGCAGAGATTATCAACAACCTCGCCGCTGACGATGTGGCGTCCATCCTTGCTTCCGACAGTTTGACCGCCGATTCGGCGGCTGAATTGTTCCAGAGCGACAACGTCAGCACTGATCTGCTGGGCGCAGCCCTTCAATCTGACACTCTCGGCACCGAGAAGGCAGCCGAGATTCTGCAATCAGACTCCGTCGATGCAGCGAAAGCTGCTGAAGTTTTGGCCTCTGATCAGTTCACGGTAGAAAAAGCGGCAGAACTTCTTTCGCAAGGCACATTGGACTCCGACAAAGCGGCTGCCATGCTGGGTTCTGGAAATCTGTCCGCAGACAAAGCAGCCGACATTCTTCAGGAAGACACTCTCGAAGCCGACCGCGCTGCATCATTCTTGAGCTCTGATCAGATGGCGACCGGCAAGGCTGCTGAAATCCTGAACTCCGAAAGCATCGACGCCAACAAGGGCGCGGACATTCTCCAGTCGGACAGCATCGACGCCGACAAGGGTGCTGCGATGCTCAGTTCGGACAACTTGGACGCGGAAAAGGGCGCCCAACTGCTTGATTCTTTCAAACTTGAAGTCACAGCTTCCGTGAGTGCCGAGGAGGCGGCGGAAAACCTGAAAAAAGCCGCCGACATCTTTGATTCCGGTGAACTCAATGCGACCAAGGCCGCCCAGATCGTTGACCAGCCTGATCTGACCGCCGAAAATTCCGCGAACATTCTTGGCGAGGTCGAGAAGACAAAGGCCGGAGCGATCCTGGAAGGCGTCTCCAACACCAAGGTTGAAGGCGTCGTAGATAACATGCCAGAGGAAAAACTGGTAGAACGTCTGCCAGAAATGTCCGCTGAAAAACTTCACACACTGACACCCGAGGTTCTGTTCGACAACCTGCCGTCAGTTCCCACAGAGGCCATCACTCGTGAATTCACGCCCGAGGTTGATCCAGGTTGTCCTACTCCTGAGGTTACTCAGGTCGGCGAGGGGTTGGCTGTCTACGAAGTCTGCGACACCGGCGTGTTGGCCTGGGCCACTCTGGTTGGAAGCCCCGCTCCCATCGACTCGATTCTCGGCAAATTCACGCAAGTGCGATCCGGGATTAGCGTCGGGGTAGAAGACATCGATAACCTGCCTGATGCGGCTCCCGCATTCTCAGAGGACCGAGTTCTCAACTCCTTCTTCAACATTAATGTTGACGGCGCAGAGCAGGGCGACCTGTCCGCTGTCCACACAACCATGTTCGTGGAAAAGAGTTGGATCGAAGCCAACAATATCCACAAGTGGTCCATCGCGTTCAACCGATTTGACGAAGAGCTTGGCTCCTGGGTCCCGGTCACAGCAAAGAGAGTTCGGGAAGACGAGGAGCGAATCTATTACACCGGCGTTCTGCCCGGCTTCTCGACGTTTGCCATCACAGGAGGCACCGCGCCTGTAGTCCCACAGTTCACAGTCACAGAGCCTTCTGACAGGCCGTTTATTAACCTTAACGGTTCTGAAGCGACGGTCAGCGCAGAAATCACCAACGACGGCTCAGATCTTCTCGTTTACGTGGCTAACCTTTGGATCAATGATGTCATTGATCGCACCCAGTCAATCCGAGTGGAGCCTGGCGAAACAAAGGCGTTCACGTTCCCAGCCGTCGCTCATGACCCGGGCGATTATGACATCCGCGTCGAGAGAGTCACCGGATCGTACAAGGTCGTCGCGCCAGTTCGCGTGCTTGCGCCAAGCGACCGGCCAATCGCCATCGTTGACGGCACGACGGTAAGCATCGCTGCCGCCATCCAGAACATCGGCAACAACACAATCGGTTTTGAAGTAGTTTTGGACATTGAGGGCGAGTTTGAACAGAGCGGCACAGTCGAAGTCCCGCCGGGCGAGACTGCCGAGTTCATATTCCAGGACATCATCAGAGAACAGGCTGGCACATATAAATTCGTGGTCGGTGGATTGACTCTGATCCCGTTGACGGGCGAGTTCACAATCCAGATTCCTGACACGCCGACTCCGACACCATCACCGGTGCCGCCTACAGCCACGCCGGTGCCGCCTACAGCCACGCCGGTGCCGCCTACAGCTACGCCAGTGCCGCCTACAGCTACGCCAGTGCCGCCTACAGCTACGCCAGTGCCGGTGCCTACGGCCACGCCAGTGCCACCAACGGCTACGCCAGTGCCGGTGCCTACGGCCACGCCAGCGCCGCCGCCAGAGCCGACCGCGACACCAGTGCCGCCAGTTGAAGAAGAAGGCGGGATATCCATCGTGCTGATCATCATCATAATTATTGTTGTGATACTGATCATCGTCGGCGCGGTTTACTTCTACCTGTACCAGCAGGATGAACTGCCACCGTGGCTCCCACCCTGGATGCCCGGAGCGCCGGGTTCGGACAGACCGACAGGTCTCGGACCGCCGATAGACCCGTTCGTCGCTCCAGATGACACATCTGGAGATGGCGATGAAGGCCAGCGGCCACCGATCTAACCGGTCAAGTTGAAATCCGAAACGCCCCACCTGATCTGATCATCAGGCGGGGCGTTTCACTTTGAAGGCCATTAGCCCGGTCCTCATGCCAACCCACGCACACTCCGCGCCACAACACGTTGCACTGAAACTGGCGCCCGATTATAGTGTGGGGGAACACTTCCGACTGTTGCGAAGATATGGACCACGAGACTAAAGGCACAATACAAAACATCCACGACTCTCCGACGCTGGCGGCCTTTGCCGCGGCAGGAGCGGGGAGTAGCGCCATTGATTGGCTTCTGTCCGTGGCAGGAGCGTCGCGCACCGTTCTGGAGATCACGGTCCCCTATTCGGAGAATTCGTTTTCCGGATACATCGGCCATCAGCCCGATCAGACCGTGTCCGTCGAATCCGCCAGGTCACTGGCCCACGCCTCCTACAATCGCGCGCTCAGGCTCAGAAGTGACGACAGGCCAGTCGTCGGCATCGCCTGCACCGCCACAATCGCCACTGACAGGCCCAAAAGAGGCGATCACAGAGGCCACGTCGGGTTGTGGACATCCCAGGGCTGGAGCGTGTTCAGCCTCACGCTCGAAAAAGGACTGCGCGACAGGGCAGGCGAGGAACACCTGCTCAGCATGTTGATTCTGAAAACCCTGGCCTCAGCATGTGGCGTGCCAGACACCCTCGATCTTCAATTGTCCGACACAGAGCAAGTCGTCGAGTCCGGAACACAGTACGACACGACATTGGACGCATTCAACACAGGACACGTCTCAAGCGTCGCCTTCGCCTCTGATGGCTCATCTCAGGGCGACGCCCACCACACGGGAGGCGTTCTGTCAGGCTCATTCAACCCTCTGCACCAGGGTCACCAGGAGTTGGTGACTGTGGCATCGAGGACGCTCAACGCGCCCGTCATCTACGAACTGTCAGTCAGCAACGTGGACAAGCCACCCCTCGAAGATGAGGTTGTGCTCGAGCGCATCGACCAGGTCCGCCAATTCGGTGACCTGGCAATCACCAAGGCTCCGGTTTTTTACGAAAAAGCCCAGCTATTTCCCGGATGCGCTTTCATCATCGGCTGGGACACAATGGTGCGGCTGGTCGATCCCAAATACTACGAAAACGACCACGCTAAGATGATCCTCGCCCTGAATCAGATTCGCGCCGCCGGATGCGACTTCCTCGTGGCAGGACGAATCAACGACTCCGAGTTTCGCACTCTGGCCGACGTGCAGATACCGTCTGTGTTCCAGGACATGTTCCGAGAGATACCAGAGTCCGAGTTTCGGTCTGACATTTCATCCACCGAAATCCGCCAGACCTCACGGACCGCATAGCGTCATGAACTTCAAAGACATCCGGGAGTTCATCGAGTTCCTGGACGATCGTGGTGACCTCAAACGCGTCGCAACGCAAGTCGATACCGAGCTTGAGATAACCGAGATTACCGACCGGACGATAAAGTCCGGCGGCCCTGCCCTTCTTTTTGAGAACGTCGCAGGCTCCGACACTCCTCTTGCCATCAACCTGTTGGGAACCCACCAGCGCACCGCCTGGGCATTGGGCGTTGAGAACATCGACGACCTGACAGCCCGAGTTCGCAAGATGCTGAGTCTGGCTCAAGGGCCGCCAACCGGATTAATGGGAAAGGTGCGCGCGCTCGGCGATCTGGTATCCGTAGCCCGCACCCAGCCTAAAATCGTCCGTCGCGCTCCTTGCCAGGATGTTGTCATCACTGGCGACGAGGTTAATCTGAACATCCTCCCGGCCCTCAAGTGCTGGCCCGACGACGCTGGGCGTTACATCACGCTCCCGCTGGTAGTGTCCAGAGACCCTGAGTCAGGACGCCGCAACGTCGGCATCTATCGTATGCAGATTTTC
>JASLRP010000083.1 GCA_030743915.1 SAR202 cluster bacterium
GACTTGTCCATCGTCTGACATCCAAAGAAACCATTCTGGACGAAGGTTTTTCGATTGCAGACAATCTGGCCGGACTGGAACCGGAGGCCGTCGCTTCGGCCAAAGAAGCGATTCGGGCCGGAATAGATATGCCAATCGACCAGGGAATCGGGTTGGAACGAAGGCAATCCGCAAGGTTATTTTCCAGTCAGTAACTGATGAAGTGGAATTACTAATTCATTGGTGGTAATCTATCTCGCGGAATATTGGATCAGGGAGTAAACGAGCAGAGCATGAATACCACCGAATTTCTAATGATATCAGCGGCCATAGTGCCCGACCGGACAGCGGTTATTTTTGAAGATCGGCGAGTCACGTTCGAGCAAATGCAGGCTCGGGCAAACCGACTGGCCAACGCTCTGGCGGACCACGGAGTGGGGCCGGGTGACAGAGTCGCAATTCTTGAGGTCAACACGGACCGCTATGTCGAGGCGTATTTCGCGACGGCCAAGCTTGACGCGATTTTCGTGCCTTTGAACTTCAGGGCCCGCGCAGAAGAACTCGCCTATATGATTAACGATTCGACACCCAAAGTTGTGATAGCAGGGCCTCGATACGAAGCTCTTGTAAAGTCCTTCGCAGGTGATGTTGAGTGCGTCGATCATTACCTTTCGCTGGAAGGTGAAATTGAAGGCTGGCTGTCTTACGAGAGCATCACCAGCGCCGCATCTGAAGACGAATTTCTTTTTCCCGAAGCTGGAGACGAAGACGTCTCGGTGCTGATGTTCACGGCAGGGACAACGGGATTTCCAAAGGGCGTGATGCTGACCCACGAGAGCTTTTCCTCCTACATCCTCAGCAATGTGATGCCAGCCGACCCTGACGAAGAGGAACGAAATATCCTGACCGTGCCGCTTTACCATATTGCGGGAATGCAGGCGGTGATTTCGGCGATTTATGGGGGCCGCACCCTCATTATCCAGCGGCAGTTCGAGGCCGAGGAATGGATGACGCTGGTCGAGAATGAGAAGGCTGACAGGGCGATGATGGTGCCCACCATGCTCAAGATGCTAATGGAGCATGAGAATTTTTCATCACACGACCTGAGTAGTTTGAAAGTCATAACATACGGCGCCGCTTCGATGCCTTTGGAGGTCATTAAGCGGGCCATTGCGGAGTTCCCTGGGACACATTTCATTAATGCCTTTGGCGCCACCGAGACGGCTGCCACCATCACCATGCTTCCGCCTGAGGACCATATGCTGACGGGCACAGAGGAAGAGGTTGAGAAGAAACTCAAGCGCCTGTCGTCTATCGGCAAGCCTCTTGAGGATGTGGAAGTCAAAATTCTAGGCGAGGATGGCGAGCCGCTGCCGGCCGGAGAGGTTGGCGATATTGTGGCTCGCGGCGGGCGAGTGATGAAGGGTTACTGGAACATGGAAGACGCCACAGCCGAGACGATTCGTGGCGGCTGGTTGTTCACAGGCGACCTGGGTTATGAGGATGAGGACGGCTACATCTTCCTGTCAGGCAGGGCAAAGGACTTCATCAAGCGGGGTGGAGAGATGATCTCGCCGGAGGAGGTCGAGCAGGTGTTGCAGTCGCATCCGTCCATTGACGAGGCGGCGATCATCGGCATTCCCGACCTGGACTGGGGCGAGCGGGTCCGGGCGATTGTGGTTGCCAGGGACGGTCAGGATGTCGATGAAGCCGATGTCATCGAGTACTGCCGTCAGCGACTTGCGAGTTACAAGAAACCTGAATCGGTGGTCGTTACGACCGAGCTTCCGAGAAATCCGTTGGGCAAGGTGTTGAAGACTGCATTGCGTGAAGAGTTCGACGCTCCGATTACAGGGTAATATTTCCAGGTATCAGGTATCAGGTTGCGCCGCTATTTCAGGACGGTTCGATGCGGTCGAAGTGCGTATATGGCCTGAGTATCTCAGGCACGATCACTGAACCGTCGGCTTGCTGGTAGTTCTCCAGAATGGCGATCATCGTGCGGGGCAGGGCGAGGCCCGAACCGTTGAGGGTGTGGAGCAGGCGTGGTCTTGCTCCGGCCTCGGGACGGTATCGCATCATGGCTCTTCTGGCTTGATAATCGGTGCAATTGGAGCAGGAACTGACCTCAAGCCACTCCTGGCCTCCGGGCGCCCACATTTCGACGTCGTAGGTGCGGACGGCCGGCGCTGACATGTCGCCTGTCGATAGTTGAAGCACTCGATACGGGATTTCCAGCAAGGCCGCGACCTCCTCTGCATTCGCCACCAGTTTTTCCAGTTCATCGTCTGATGTGTCCGGCTCGACGAATTTGAACATCTCGACCTTCTCGAACTGGTGGACGCGCTTGATGCCTCTGGTGTCGCGGCCCGCCGAGAATTTTTCTCTTCGCCAGCAGGGCGTGTGCGCGACGTAGTACAGCGGCAGCAAGCCAGGGTCGATGATCTCGTCCCTGTGAATGCTGTTGATTGCGGCCTCGGCAGTGGGGAGCATCCAGAGGTCATCCTCGTCGTCGTGGTACATCTCCTCCTGGAAATGGGGAAGGTGACCGCTGGCGGTTACTGTCTCGCGGTTGACCATGAATGGCAGGTACATTTCTTTATAGCCGTGCTGATCGACGTGGAGGTCCAGCATCCAGTCGGTGAGGGCGCGCTGGAGTCTGGCGCCCTTGCCCTGGAGGATGTAGAAGCGAGAACCTGACATCTTTACGCCGCGCTCAAAATCTATGGCCCCGATGTTCGGGCCAAGCTCCCAGTGGGGCAGCGGCTCGAAGTCGAAGCTTGGCAACTCGCCAACCGTTCGCTCAACGACGTTGCTCTCCTCTGTGAGGCCGACCGGGGCGTCATCTCTGGGGATGTTTGGGATGTTCAGTAGATGCTCGTTTATGCCTTCGTCGGCAACCCGAACCACTTCCTCAAGCTCGCGGATGCGGGCCCCGACGCCTCGCATTTCCTGGATCAGTTCCTGAGGACGCTCTTTGGACTGGCCCAATTCGCGGCTCACGACGTTTCGCCGAGCGCGCAGCTGGTCAGCCTCAAGGATGGCAGAGCGTCGCTTTTGGTCCAACTCAAGTATTTCGTCTATGGGCGGGTTCGCTCCACGAGACTCGACGGCGCGGCGGACCATGTCAGGCTCGTTGCGGATGAGTTCAAGGCTAATCAATCTCTACCTCCGAGATTCAGCGGACGGGGATTATTGCGCGCGGCGAGTGGGCCACATGTAAATCAGTATAGCGGTCTTGGACACAAAATCGAAACATCGGCCACATCCATTTGATGATGACAAATCCAGATCGCCATGCTGGGTCGAAGCGAAGCATCTGGTCGCTTGTGATTCGACATCTGACTTACTTGCGGCCAGATTCTTCACTGCGGTTCAGAATGGCGAGTGGCGGCGGGTTCGGAATAGCGAACGGTGGTGAACACAATTCAGTTAAATCGAACAGACCCCGTGCGTGAGGCTGCTCAGAACGATAAGGCGTTAGTCGTATTGCGTCTGGGAATCGAACGTTTAACCGAGTATCTCTATCAGCCGCTGGGCGATGACGTGCTCACCGCCCTCTCTGAGGGTGAGCATGCGGATGGCGAGGCTGTTCTGTTCCTGTAGCTCGCGGACCCAAATGCTGGGATTGCCGTCCCTCAACTCCTCGATTACATCTGCGGCAGACTTGCCTGCGATTTCGGGGTCGATGGTTAGCATCAGCGCTTCGGCAGGAGCGTCGGTGGGGTAGTCCGTATAGGTGACGCCATCGAATTCAGGCAGTTTACTTCGCATGGAGTCGATTCGGACCTCGTAACTGGCGAAGCGGTCTTCGTGGTTCATCGTGAGCCATTCTCGCAAAGCGCCATAGACCGCGACGACCTCCTGCCGATCTACTTTCATGGGCCTTCCGAAGGACCGCACAGGGGAGTCCTCGAAACCGATGAAACTGTGGGAACGGGCGACGCTCACCAGGTCTTTGCGCCCGGTCAGGATTCCGCTGGAGTTGACGGCGCCGAAATATTTGGCTCCGTAGGCCACAAGGTCTGCGCCGTTCTTGACGTAGCTGCTGAGTTTTTCGGTGGGATAGACCTCGCCCGCCGCATCGACGATGATTGGTATGTCGTGACTGTGGCCGATGTCGATGACCTGTTCGATGGGGAGCGCTCCGGGGTTTCGGTCTCCGGGGGCCAGATAGTGAATGGCGGCAGTGTTGGGGCCGATGGCCTCTTCAAGCTGTTCGACGGTGGTCTGATCTTCGTCGCCTATTTCGATGAGTTTGCCGCCGGGAATGGACATCGTCCGGTCGTACTTGACTCTCAATTGGCGCTGGATGATGATTTCGTTGGGCATGCCGGTGGTGTCGGGGATTTGCTCAATGCGGTCAACGTCGTCGCCCGTCATGCAGGCGGCTGCGGCGAAGGCCAGCGCGGCGGCGCACCCGGATGTGACCAGGGCGCCCTCGACGCCCAGCATCTCAGAGATTCGGGCGCTCACCGAGTCCATGAGGTCGCCCATGTTCACGTAGTAGTCCTCCACCGAGTCCATCAAAGCTCTGACGGTGTCGGAGGGCGTGCCTCCGCCCAGCAGGGTCCGGTTGCCCTGAGCGTTCAGAACGGGACGCACGCCGAGTTCGTTGTAGATATTGTCCATTGATCACTCCTGTCGGGGGGCTTGAATGTTGTGTATTCTATGACTGTGGAACCGGGGGCGCAACCTCCGGCAAATCATCGTCATATCGCGGGCAGGGGAGTATAATTTCTACGCGCCCAACCGATCTGAAATGTGGAGTCACGGAGTGTTGCAATGCCCGATGGTCAATCGTATGTAACCGAGTTCTCGGACGACCTTATAACCAGGCCCAGAGCGCATCTGCGGCTGGACCTGAGCCAGGATGAAGATGGCCTGGCTCTTTCCTATGAAGAAAATCTGCTGGCCCGGTGTCATCTGACCCGCGAGGGGATGATCGCCGGCGGATATCTTGCCAAGTCGCTGGGCGTCAAGGTCCCGCCTCTGGGTGAGTCGGTGACGGCCAGGGTATCCACCGGTGTGTTGTACAGAGCGCTTGGGATCTGCCAACTCGATTTCACCATAGACGCATCCTACGAGTTGCTGGATAGGCTTTTGGAAGAGGCAGAGATGCAGCGCGGAGCAAAAAGCCTGACCGAATGATCGCGTTGAATTCGTCTGGGGATTGGCTCTATAATCTTCGAGGGTTTGGGTGGATGTAATCCATTGATGGAGCGTTCGTTGGCGGTCGATTACTCGAAACTTGCCACGGGTCAGATCGTGTCCCAGCATACCTACCAACTGGATGAAACTCTGGTTGGAGAGTATGTCGCCGCCGTGCAGGATGACTCGGAATTGCCTTTGTCCGAGGATGGGAGGAAACTGGCGCCCCCGATGTCGATGGCCGCTCTCAGTCTCCGAGGCGTGGTTCAGGACCTCCAGATTCCGGGAGGGACGCTTCACGTGGGGCAGGAGTTTGATTTCGTAAGCGCTGTCCCGGTGGGAACGACGCTGGATTGTCAGGCCACACTGGCCCAGAACTCAGAGCGGGGTGGAATGAGGATCATGGTGGTGAATTCGACGGTGCATGATGACGACGGGAATCAGGTCATGTCTGGCAAGAGCACGATAATGCTGCCTGAAGAGTTGGCGTCGGGGGTCGAAAGTTGAACGCGGGTGACCCACTGCCGACCATCGAGAAAACTGTGAGCCAGGACGACGTGAACCGATATGCGGACGCTGCTGGCGACCATAACCCGATCCATGTTGACGCAGAATTTGCGGCCACGTCGCAGTTCGGGCGCAGGATTGCCCACGGCATGATGATTGCGGCATCAATTTCCGAGATGATGGCGCTGACGTTCGGAGAGCAGTGGCATCGGTCTGGCAGGATGAAGATTCGATTTAGAGCGCCGGTATTCCCCGGCGAGACAGTTCGAGCGTCGGGCACGGTCAAGTCAGTGAAGCAAATTGACGATGGGGCCGAAGTGGTATGCTCTGTACAGGTCATCAAAGGGAACGACGAGACTGCAATTACCGGTGACGCGCGAGTCAGGATCGAAACGATCTGACCTCGCGCGGCGATGATGGGGAGAAATAATTTGACCGCAGAAAAAACGCCCGTTCGTATCGCGGTTGACGCTATGGGCGGAGACAATGCGCCCGGTGAAACGGTAAAGGGCGCTGTTGAGTTCGCCAAGTCAGGCGAGGCGCAGATATTGCTGGTTGGCGAACTTGAACAGGTGGAGGCCGAATTAGCCAAGCACGACACCGATGGCGCGCCGATAGCCGTGATTCCCTCTGACGGGGTAATCAAAGAGGGCGACGCTCCCGCGTTGGCTCTGCGACAGAACCCGAGAGCGTCGATTCTGGTATCGACGGGCCTGGTCAAGAAAGGCCAGGCAGACGCATCGGTAACGATGGGTTCCACCGGGGGAGCGATGGCCGCCGCCGCAGTGATTCTCGGGCTTGCCAAAGGGATCGAGCGCCCAGCGTTGGGCGGGCCGATCATCGGCATGGCGCCCAGGACAGTGATCGTCGATCTGGGCACGAATGTGGACTGCCGACCTCAGCAGTTGGTGAGCTTCGCTGTTATTGGAGATGTGTTCGCCAAACATTTCTGGAATGTTGAGAGTCCGCGGGTTGCTCTGTTGAGCGTCGGCGCGGAGTCAGGCAAAGGAAACCGACAGGTTAGGGAGACCTCAGAACTTTTGGAAAAAAGCGGCCTGAA
The DNA here is from genome assembly GCA_030743915.1 of SAR202 cluster bacterium. Classification (GTDB taxonomy): domain Bacteria; phylum Chloroflexota; class Dehalococcoidia; order Lucifugimonadales; family UBA1123; genus UBA1123. The sequence goes on from JASLRP010000083.1 coordinate 6,698, forward strand.
CTTCGTTGGAAACGTCGAGGCTCACGATTTGTTGACCGACAGCGTCGAGGTGGCGGTGTGTGACGGGTTCGTGGGCAATATCGTAATGAAATTGACTGAGGGAATCGGACGGGCGACGGCTGACTTGCTCAGGGCGCGGCTTGATGGCAAGATGGCTGGCGAGGATGTAAATAGTGTAGCTGACGAGATTTTCGAACTGTCCAATCAGGTGGAAACCCGGGGCGGCGGGCCTCTGTTTGGAGTCAACGGAGTCAGCGTGGTGGGCCACGGGGCCGCGCAGGCAGAAGCCGTGAAACGAGCTATCGGAATGGCCAAAATGGCTGTGGATACCGGTTTTGTGGCTCAGATGTACCAGGACCTGGAGTCGGTTCACGCACGACTGGAAGAGTAATACGATTGCTCCGCGCGTAGATTGAATCGGCGCGGTCAGGAGGAATTTTGGTCAAGTCCGATATTGAAGGAAAATTTGCTCTGGTCACAGGCTCTTCAAAGGGCATTGGCCGGGCTGTCGCGTTGATGCTCGGGGAGATGGGGGTCAACGTTGCGGTTAATTATAATAGCTCTGAAGACGCCGCCAAAGAGGTCGAAGAGAAGCTGCACACGATGGGCGTAGAGTCGTTTATCGTTAAGGGAGATGTCAGCAGCGTCGAGCAGGTGACCGCAATGGTGGATCAGGTCACCGAGACCTTTGGCGGCATTGATGTTCTGGTCAACAACGCAGGGATCATCGACGATGGACTGCTTATTCGGATGTCGGATAAAGCCTGGGACAATGTGATCTCGACCAACCTGAACGGCACGTTCTATTGCACTCGCGCGGTGCTTAGAGGCATGATTCGAAGGCGTTGGGGACGGATTATTAATATTGGCTCGGTAGTTGGCATTCGCGGTAACATTGGTCAGGTGAACTATTCAGCGTCCAAGGCTGCGATAATCGGGTTCACCAAAGCACTGGCGAAAGAGGTTGCCACTCGAAATATCACAGTGAACACGGTGACTCCGGGTTACATCAGCACAGACACGGTTGACGTTCTACCCCAGGAGACCAAGGACCGCATCATGACGTGGATCCCCCAGGGCCATTTTGGCGAAGTTGCTGACGTTGCTCATCTTGTCGCCTATATCGCCAGCCAGAAGGCCAAGTATCTGACCGGACAGATCATCTCGATTGATGGCGGTATGGCTATTTGAGTGTCGCTGGAGATTTCTCATTCCAGGGCAAGGTCGCGTTGGTCACGGGCGGGTCTCGTGGCATTGGCAAGGCTGTGGCGCTTGACCTGGCCTCCAGGGGCGCCCATATCGCATTTAACTACCTGCGCAACCATCGCGCCGCCTCAGAAACCCACGACGAGATTACGGCTCTTGGAGTCCGGTGTCTCAGACATCGCGCTCATCTTGGCGACGAAGAGAAGATTCGCGAGCTTTTTCAGAAGGTCGAGCAGGAGTTCGGCAGGCTGGATATTCTGGTGAACAATGCGGCGACAGGCGTCCAGCGTCCGGCTACCGAGTTGGAATCAAAACACTGGGATTGGACGATGAACGTGA
>JASLRP010000084.1 GCA_030743915.1 SAR202 cluster bacterium
GGCCGGCGGCAAAGCAGCCAATCTTGGAGAGATGATCAACGCCGGTATTCCTGTGCCGGACGGGTACGTGGTGGCGACGTCGGCTTATCGAGCGTTCATGATCGAGCACGGACTGGATGATATGGCGCGTGAACTGCTTACGGGCGTCGATATCCAGAACTCTGCCGAACTCGCCAAAGTGGCATCGGAAATTCGCGCCCGCATCGTTTCCAGAAACCTGCCCCACGATCTGACATCGAGCATTCTCAGAAAGTATTTCAGCCTTGAGAAAGGCCCTGTGGCTGTGCGTTCGTCCGCCACCGCTGAGGATATGGATAACGCATCCTTCGCCGGACAGCAGGACACTTACCTGAATGTCGAAGGGGCCATGGAGCTTATACGGGCGGTGCGGGATTGCTGGGCTTCTCTCTTTGAGGCGCGGGCCATCTTCTATCGGGATGAGCAGGGCATTGATCACTCGGATGTTGACATCGCCGTCGTGATCCAGCAGATGGTACCTTCGGACGTTTCGGGCGTCATGTTCACGGTGGACCCCGCTGGCAACGAAGACGAAATCCTGATCGAGGCAATTCTCGGACTGGGCGAACCGCTGGTGTCGGGAAACCTCTCTCCTGATGCCTACTCGGTCAACAGGCATGAACTGAAGATTTCCAGCCGAGAGTTGGCCACTCAACCGTGGATGCTGACTCGCAACGCCAGCCACACGGGTTCCCATAAATTGCTCATACCCAGAAGTCGCCAGGGCATGCAGAAGCTCAACGACGCTCACGTTATCGCTCTGGCAGAGTTGGGATTGCGTTTAGAGAAACACTACGGCCAGCCTCAGGATGTCGAGTGGGCCTTCGTGGGTGACAGGCTCAACGTCCTCCAGTCGCGTCCCATAACCACCAACTCGACCGTAGAGGAATCGCCCAACGAGGTTTTGGAAGCTCTGGACGCTCTGGTCACCGGCGCTTCTGCCAGTCCAGGAGTCGTGGCCGGACCCGTTCGGATTATCGACGACGCCACTCAGGTTGATCAGGTGCAGAAAGGCGACATCCTGGTCACCGAGATGACTACTCCCGATTTCGTGCCCGCCATGAAGCGGGCTGCGGCCATCGTGACCGATCGGGGCGGCAGGACATGCCATGCCGCCATCGTAAGCAGAGAGATGGGCCTGCCCTGCGTGGTGGGCGCAGGCGACGCCACGACCGCGCTACTGGAAATCCCAATCGCGACGGTGGACGGCGGCGCTGGAGCAGTTTATGAAGGCGACCATCAGACCAAACTGACCCCTGAAGTTACCGAGACTCCAATCGACATAAACCTGACCACAAAAACCAAGCTCTACGTGAATCTGGCCGACCCTGATGCCGCTCAGAGAGTGGCGTCAATGGGCGTCGATGGCGTCGGGCTTCTGCGCGCCGAGTTCATGATCGCCCACCTGGGCGAGCATCCTCGCTCCATGCTGGAGTCAGGCCGAGGCGAGGAGTACACTCGCCATCTGGCCCACGAGTTGGACCGATTTGCTGAGGCATTCAGTCCCCGGCCCATCGTCTATCGGTTCTCGGACTTCAAAACCAACGAGTACCGCAACCTCAAAGGCGGCGAGTCCTTCGAGCCTTTTGAGGAGAATCCGATGATCGGCTATCGTGGCTGCGCCCGCTACATCGCCGAGCCAGAGATTTTCGCTCTGGAGGTTGAAGCCCTCAAGCGAGTTCGAGAGACACACTCCAACGTCGGGGCGATGGTCCCATTCGTGCGCACTGTAACCGAACTGGAAGGCGTAATATCTCTGCTCCGTGAGCAGGGACTGGAGCGAGGCCCAGACTTCAAGCTATGGATGATGGCAGAACTGCCCACCAACTTCCTACTGCTGGACCGCTTCCTGGACACAGGCATCGACGGAGTGTCCATCGGAAGCAACGACCTGACGCAGTTGGTCCTGGGCGTGGACAGGGACAATGAACAGCTTGCCGAGATGTTCGACGAGCGCGATCCCGCCGTTCTTCAAGCCATCGAGCATGTGGTCAAGACCTGCGTCGCCCGGGGGGCCACCGTGTCCATATGCGGGCAGGGGCCGTCGGTGTATCCGGAACTTTCCCGAAAGCTGGTCGAGTGGGGTATCACCTCCGTGTCTGTGACGCCGGACATGATCCAGCAAACCCGCCAGATTCTCCACGACGCCGAGATCGCCAACGCCGCGTGACCACGCAAATGTAAACTGTGGCGCTCGAGACCAGCCCGACTAACCTCCTGTGGCTGGTTTCCTCGCCGAGTTATCCAGGGCCGACCTTCCTTTCCAGGGTCGGCCCTTTTTGTTGTCTGGCAATAATCGGCCTGATCTCGAACACTCTTCATCTTCTGACCCCGCTTTCCGGTTTTCACCGCCGTAAGAACAATGTAATATTACCCAATTCAAGACAGGGAGGCGGTTATGGCAGATGTGCCTATCGTATATACGCTGACGGTGTGTCCCGCCTGCGACGCTCTCAGAGCGGAGTGGGGCAGACAGGGCATAGAGTACGATGAACGTCGGGTGGACCAGAGCCAGGACACCCTCGAACAGGCTCTTGATTACGGCGAGTCGGTCCCCATCATCGTCTATCCCGACGGACGGGTGGTGGAGGGCTTCGATGGCGAGATTGGTTGAACAATCGGCTGACGAGGCGGTGCGCCTCGAAGATTTTCCATCAGTCAACACCCCAATCATGAATCAGGAAAGACGCAAGATATGACGCTCACCAAACAGAAATTCTCCGAGGGTATGTCCACCTCCGAGTACATTGACCAGATCAAGACAAACAAACAGCCCTTCCAGGACATTTACGATAACGTCGAGATTCCCGCGCAGGTGCTGGCTTTCTTCTCGAATCTGAAAGAGCAGATGAACCTCGCGGTGTTCACCGCCGATTGGTGCGGGGACGCCCTCAGCACCACGCCCTCGATTTTGAGCCTGGCTGAACAGTGCGGACGGCTCAACATCAAGATATTCAACCGAGACGAGGAGCTTGAGCTCACCAACAGCTACCTGCCTGAGGATCGGGCAGGCACCGTTCCGGTGTTCGCTGTGTACGACTCTGAGATGAACGAGGTGGCCCGATTTGTCGAGACGGCCAGCGCTCTGGTGCCTGACATCGACGCGATGGACGGCAACATCGACAAAGAGCTTGCCGCTGAGAACGTCGAGAACCCGGACCGCGCCCGTCGGAGCCGACGCACTCCCTATCGAGTGGCCCGCGCCGGAGAGTGGAGCAAGGTGATCGTCGCCGAGTTCCGCCGCATCGTGGGGGATGGAGTGACGCGAGACCCCGGTGAACGCCCGGCCATCGGAGGCACCAAATGGCCGCCAGAGGGATGATGACGAGGTTGTTAGGTTTCAGGTATTCAGGTGTCGGGAGATTTGAGGTATAGAATGGAGGACTCGCTGTACCCCCGCTCCCAGAAATACGATCTTGACTGGATGGTCCAGAACTCGATGGGGCCGAACGTTATCTGGCTCACAGAGGCTCTGACCGACGTGATGACGCTGGAGCCTGGCATGCGCGTGCTGGATATGGGGTGCGGCAAGGCTGTCAGCTCCATATTCCTGGCCAAAGAGTTCGATGTAGAGGTCTGGGCCGCCGACCTGTGGATCAAGCCCACCGAAAACTGGGAGCGGATTCGAGAGGCAGGACTGGAGAATCAAGTCTATCCGATCTACGCTGAGGCGCGGTCGCTGCCCTTCGCTGATGATTTCTTCGACGCCATCGTCAGCCTAGATAGCTATCATTACTACGGCACAGACGTTCACTACCTGGAGTTTTATATACTCAAACATTTGAAGCGTGGGGGCCAAATCGGAATTGTGTCTCCGGCGTCTCCAGTAGAAATTCCGATCCCTCCACCGGAACACCTGGGCGTCGACTGGCACTGGATGAATTCCGTGGACTGGTGGGCACGACACTGGGGCCGCTATCCAGATGTGGACATTGAGCTATGCGAGGTTCTCCCTCATGGATGGGAATCGTGGGTCCGTTGGCACGAGATTAGCCTGGAACGCGGCCGGCGCGACGACTGGGCAGAGCCTGAGTTGCGTCAGTTGCGAGAGGACCAGGGGCGATACCTGAACTTCATGCGGATGGTCGGACGTCGAGCCCTTGATGAGGTGTCGATCAACACAACGATGATACCTGAGTAGCCGTTAACCGCCGAGTCTGGAAATCAACGCATGCCATGAAAACCCCTTCGCCATACTGAGCGGAGCGAAGAATCTGGTCGTGGGTGGGATATCGTTGTCGCCTTACGACCAGATTCTCCACGTCCGTTCAGTATGGCGGGTTTTCGGGTAGATGATGTTGACGAGGAAATTTACTCCCTCATGGGCGGGAACATCGCGCCTTCGCATGGATTGGCGGCCGCAACTTCCTCATCAAGCTCCATCCCCAGCCTGACTTAGTGGACGGGATGATGTAGACGTCCTCCTTCAAGGGTTCCTGATCCCTTAGTTGTTTTTTTGCCGCCTGTTGGGCGTTTCATCCCAAACTTTGTCTCTACCTGTCAAGCCATGCCCTTTCCCATTGGGCCCATTTGATTTGGGAAGGGAATGAACCAAGGGTCCAACCTCTCACAACCTTTGACCAGGCGGGGAAGATAAAGGTCCACGGGAAGGGGATATTGAAGAACGCCTCCGTGGCAAGCTTCCGCTCTATCTCGTGGACCATTTCCCGGCGCTTCGTCACATCCAACTCCTGGGACTGGGCCCGCGCCAACTGCTCTAGCTCCGCGGCCAGATCGGGGGCGGCGCTAAAGGCCCCGGTCGCTTTGTGGTACCAGCTCTCAAACTCAGGCACCAGCGCGATCATGTAGTAGTCGTCCGGGTCCCCGACGTTGGTGGTTACCTTGGAGCCGTAGTGCACATCGTACAGCTCGTTCTGGCCTCTATGTGTTTGGAGGGCCGCGCTTCGCACTATGTCAGCGGTTACGTCGATGTTCAGGTTTCTCTTCATCTGGTCCTGGAAGAACAGGCAGCCGTTGAGGTTGGTCCGTGAGCTCTGTAACATGCATGCGAGGCTGAACCGCACTCCCACCCCCAATGCCTCGTCCAGTAGTCGATTGGCTTCGACGATGTCCTCAATCTTGCCATCACCACGGCGCCAGCCGGGCAAGGATGTCAACTCCTCGTCTGGGAGGGCCCATATTGTTCCCGGAGGCATCCAGCCAGTCGGCCGTCACGCCGCAATCTGAGTTCCGGCTAGGTTGAATTCCATCCATGCATCCCGGTCAATTCCCAAATGCAGGGCTTTCCTCACCTGCACGTTATCCAATGGAGGTTTGTTCATATTGAGTTGAATACCTTTGCTCCAGGAGTGCAGGATCGGCTGGATGTGTATCTTATCGCCAAAGCTCTTCTGAACCTGTGCCACCTGCCCTGGCGTCAAAGAGAAGCTGCCTTCGCCGTAGTAGTCGATATTGCCCGTCAACAGGGCGGCGAACCGGTTGTCGCGGTATGGAATCATGAATTGGTCCATGCCATCCAAAAACGGCAAGCCTTCCCTGAAGTAGGTGGGGTTGCGCCGCATCTTTGTCACGACGTTTGGCTGGAACTCCGCTGGCTCAAATGCGCCCGTGCCGGTGCCGTACAGGTAGGTTTGAGGCGTGGTCTCGTGGAGGCAAGTTATGCACTCGGCCAACAGCCAGTCTAGGAAGTCCTTGTCCATGTTGTTGGGCATTCCACTAGCCCCGGCGAACATGGTGATTGTTTTCGCTAGGGGCTGATTGAATTCGACCAAGAAGGTGTACCCCAGGGCTCCATCGGGACAGGAGGTGGCGCTCAAATGGCCGAGCGCCGCACCTGGTCCCGTGTGGAACAACCCCTGTTGGGTAAACGCTACCGGTGGAGTGATGGCAAATTCAATGCTGGCCTTGGCGTCCTCACAGGTAAACTCGTCGCCGGAAACCTTGGCGATAATCGCCGCTGGAAGGTTGGGATTGTCCTGAAACTTCACCCCCTTGCGCAGCGTGAACACAACGTCCAGGCTGTCCGAGGAGACGCTCCAGGTCTCGACCAAGTCACCCTCTATTGGGCCGGCTAACCCCAGCCACGGGTCGAACCTCAGCAGTGAGTTGTAGGTGGGCAGGAACTGCGGCCCTTCAAAGCTATGACCATAGTTCGGGTCGTGGTTTTTGAGGAAATGGGACGCGCCATACCTGAGGATGCCTCCGGCCTTCGGCTGCCCCCACTCCGGCTGATACCCAACACGCTGCACGTACTCGTTGATCGGGATAGCCGTGGTCGCGATAGGAGCTGATGTGTTCGTAGCAACTGGTGACTGCGCAGCGCTAGGCAAAGGCGTCTTGTTTGAGATCGCCAGAGCAGCAGGCTTTGACGAAACCTCGGGGATGGCGGCAGCCTGGGATGATTCGTTGGGCGCTGTCACCGCTGCTTCGGGTCCCTCGGTTGGCGTCGGAGTGGAAGTTGGCGTAACGTCTCCGCAGGCCGCGACCAATAACACCACCGCGGCCAACGTCAGGTAGAAACTGCCCTTGGGAAAGGCGGCTTTTGCTACACAGACAGTCTCTTTGGGGCCTGGGTGGATCGGTTCCGGGTTGAGCGACACGGGATACATCCTTTTCGGTTGACTGACTGGGTCATCTCAAGCCTTAACTCAACTCCTCCAAAGGTCACCGTAAACTCCATCAAACGAGTTCGCCCACAGTATCCGG
>JASLRP010000085.1 GCA_030743915.1 SAR202 cluster bacterium
TCATAATCGGAGCTACGCTTGCGACCCATAAGCTGGAGCGAACACCACGAGAATCGTCATATCCTCAGTGATTTCGTGAAAGCGATGGTCAACGTGGGCGGCAACGAAAACAACGCTGCCGGCCTCAACTGGCCGATCTTCTCCGCCAACGTGTATCAATGATCGCCCTGAGACCACGTAATATATCTCGTCTTCGGTATGCGGCGTCTGTGTATCGATGCCACCAGCGGGCAGCGAGTAAACGCCGACACTCATGGTTGGGACATTCAAAAACTCCAGGAATCGTTCGCCGGATTGTCCCTGTTGTTTCACCAGTTCCGAAAATTCAAATGCGTCCATGTAACCCTTCTTTCGCGTCCGCCGGGTTCATCCGACGGTTATTTTAACTGCTCAATTTGCGATAGTGCGAAATCAACGCCCCCTTGGCATCTCTCCGCAACCTTCCTCGTCTGCCCCTGCGCAAGTAGCCGAGCCGCCCTCGCGCCATTTTGGCGAGCGCTTCAGCATCAGGATGCGAATAGCCAAGATACGCCGAAGCAGCCAGTCCAGCAAGCCTTCCGGTTTCCATAGCCGTGGCCCCACTCTCAACGCCGGATGCGTCTCCGCAGATGTACAGACCGGCGCCCAGCGTGGCGAAATTCCGGTCGTGGACCGGGACTTTGCCGCCAAGTATGCTGATATCCATTGCCGGCAGCCCGGCATCACGGGCCAACCTGACCTCCGGCGCTCTGGGCCACGCCAAGCACAGGGTGTCAGCTTCTATTTCACGACCATTCGCGTCTGGAGAATTAGTCGATTGGACTCGGACCCGCTCTAATTTACCATCGCCTATGGCCCTTACCAATCGGGTCGAAGTCAGAATTTCAACACCAGCCTCCCGCAAAGGCGCCGCGTTGAACTCACGACCTTCGATTCTGGTCCCTTCTTCCAGCACGGCAACAACTTCGGCTCCGGCGTCCAGCAGGTTCTTGGCGATCAATAACCCGCTATTGTCGGAACCGACCATCATCACTCGATCCCCGACTCGTTGGCCTCGGACGTTCAGGGCTGCTTGAGCGACTCCTGAACGCATGACGCCATGCAGATCTGAATTGGGAAAGTCCGGCTCAGGTTCCTCGGAACCGGTGGCGAGTATCACTGCCCTTGATGACACTTTGCCATCGGAATCCAGCAGGCCTTCGACAGCCAACTGAAACTGCTCTCCCCCACTCCCTGGAAGTGACAGACTGTTGACCTCCACCCCCAGCCTCACCTTAACTCCCGAGTCAGAGGCGCCGTTCATCAGTTGTTCCTGATGTTCGAATCCGGTCTGCCCCGAGTAGATTGTGGCCGGTCCCTGAAGAGGGTGAGACTGTATCCCCAGCTTACCGCCTGCCCAACCGTCGCGTTCCAGCAGAATCACAGAGGCGCCTGCTAGAGCGCAGGTTGTTGCGGAAACCATCCCGGCCGGTCCGGCTCCCACCACCGCAATATCGTAACAATTGTTCTCATTCATCGCAGGACTATGATACATGGACAGAGCGAGAAAATCCCTATGCTATACTGGTCGCGCTCCAAGCCAATCGCTGCACGAGAGGATTGTCTGAAATGACCAACGGCGCTATCAACATCCGAGAGGCGATGCCCAAAGACACCGATCACATCGTCCGGTTTCAACAGGATATGGCCTTGGAGACCGAGGGCAAGGTCCTGAACGAACCGCTACTGCGTCAGGGTGTGGCCAACGTTTTCGAGTCTGACGACAAGGGATTTTATCTTGTGGCCGAAGCCGATGGGGGCGTCGTCGGAAGTCTGCTGATTACGTTCGAGTGGAGCGATTGGCGCAACGCCACGTTCTGGTGGATTCAAAGCGTCTTCGTTGATGCCGACTGGCGACGCCGAGGCGTGTACAGAGCGATGCACGACTGGGTCCACGAGATCGCCGGCTCACGGGATGACATTTGCGGCATCAGGTTGTACGTCGAGCGGACCAACCACATCGCGCAACAAACCTACAACTCCCTGGGCATGGCGCACTCTCATTATGACCTGTACGAGATCGATTTCGTTCTCTAGGCGACCGATTTTCGAATTCTAAACTCCTACCCTTGGAACCAAAAAGGCCGGCCACACTAGCGCGGCCGGCCCGTTTCAGTGCCCCTCACCACTCAATCTCTCTGCTGTTATTTTCTCCTGCCGCCCTTGGTCTGCTTGTCTTTCTTCGTCTTCTCTTTGGTTCCGGAGTCCGAACCCTTTGTTCCGGTCCCGGAATCCGATGCATCCTTCGTTCCTGTGCCGGTGGATGACCCGGAATCAGTGCCAGAGCCTGATCCCGTACCGCCGCCATTTCTTGAGCCCGTTCCCGATCCAC
>JASLRP010000086.1 GCA_030743915.1 SAR202 cluster bacterium
CCAGGCTGGGTGGACTGGTACGACACCGAGGAATCTCAGAAAATCCTCAAATACCAGAATCGCTCATATCAACACTATGCCGACGAGATGCGAGCGATAATCGAAGCAATGATGGCCGAGTAGACTATAATCTGAGGACGCTTAACATTTGAAAAGAGTGGTTCCTGACCAGAGACAATGTCAGGTCGGGACGGAGCAACGAGCATGGCAACAGAGATTGATCTTCAGATCATAGACAAAAACACCACCGCTCAGAAGATGGACGCCCTGAGGGGCATCCTTCGAGAGATGGACTCGGTCATCGTCGCCTACTCTGGCGGGGTGGACAGCGCGTTTCTGGCCGCAGCCGCCAACGACGTTCTGGGCCAGCAGGCCCTGTCTGTCACCGCCAAATCTCCCAGTCTCGCGCCGTCGGAACTCCGAGAGGCCAGCGAGCTTGCCCAGCGCATCGGACTCAACCATCGCATCATCGAGACTCACGAGGTCGAGCGCGAGGACTACGCCGCCAACGATCCCAACCGCTGCTTCTTCTGCAAAGACGAGCTATACACCCACCTGATGAGCTTCGCTGACGGCGAGGACTACGCCCACGTCACCAACGGCACCAACGTGGACGATCTGGGCGACTTCCGCCCCGGACAGACCGCCGCAAAACAGTACGGCGTCCGCAGTCCTCTGGTGGAGGCAGAACTCACCAAAGGCGAGATTCGCACTCTGTCCCGTGACATGGGCCTGCCCACCTGGGACAAGCCCGCTCAGGCCTGCCTGTCCTCTCGCATCCCCTACGGCACCCCTGTGTCCGTCGAGGCGCTGACTCGCATCGCTCAGGGCGAGGAGTTCCTGCACGGCCTGGGCATTAAGCAGCTTCGAGTCCGACACCACGACACTGTGGCCCGCATCGAGGTTGAGCCTGGAGATTTCCTGACTCTGACCGACGAGGACACCCGCCGCAAGGTCACCGAGTACTTCCGCTCCATCGGCTACTCCTATGTGACGCTGGATCTAGAAGGCTTCCGCTCCGGCAGTCTGAACGAGGTGCTGGCAGAACTGCGCAGGAAACAGCAAACATAGGCTTCCATCTCGGGTAAGAGTTGTTGTCCATTCTGAACGGACGTGAAGAATCTCGTCGTCGGTAAGACATCGTTTGTACTTTAAACGACCAGATGCTTCGCCTCGACTCAGCACGCCGAGATCGCTTTTCAACAGTTCATACTGAAGCGTATATTAATCAAAACAAGGACTGTTCATGCCCGATAATCCGCGACTGAAAATCACCGACGTTAGGTCGGTCCCCTTCAAAGAGTATCGAACTATTGGCGTTATGGAGCCTGCGTGGGACCCCGGCAGGAATCGGCCAGCGGACTTTGGGGCCGCATCGTTTATCGAAGTCCATACCGACCAGGGGCTGACGGGCATTGGCCCTGCCGTCGATGACAGGCTCATTCCAGATGTCAAAGAATACCTGCTGGGTGAAGACCCCTTCGATATAGAACGACACGCCCACGTTCTGCGCTACTACGCGTGGGGCGCGGCCTACCACGGCACGGCGGGGGTGGATATCGCGCTGTGGGACCTTATCGGCAAGGCGACCGGTCAGCCGCTGTACAAGCTATGGGGCGGCGATAAGGACAGGGTCGTTCCGTACGCCAGCATGATTCTGCTCTCCACTCCTGAGGAACGGGCGGAGATGGCCCTTCGTCTCATGGAGGAGGGCTGGAAGGCGATCAAGATACGCATCCACCACGCGACGATGGCTGAGGACATCCGAACGATCGAGACGGTTCGGGATGCCGTGGGCGTCAACATGACCATCACCGTGGACGCCAACCAGGCCGAGTCCAATGGCACGTGGCAGCCCGGCATCCAGTGGGACTATCGAAGGGCCGCCGACACCGCCCTGGCATTGCAGGATTTGGGTGTTTACTGGTTGGAAGAGCCTCTGCGCGGTTTCGAGTTCGATCAGCTTGCCCAACTCAACGCCTCGGTGCGCATGCCCATCGCCGGAGGCGAGGGTCTGCCGGGCCTGCACGATTTCCTGAGAGTGTGCCAGCAGAATTCTTACGATATCCTGCAACCGGAAGTCCTGGTGCTGCACGGTCTGACCGCGATGCGCAAGATCGGGACGCTGGCCGAGTTCCACGGCAAGCAGATCGTGCCTCACAACGGCGGGGGCAACCTGGGCGTGATCGCGCACCTGCATCTGGTCGCCTCGTGGCGCCATGCGCCGTTTCTGGAGGTTCTGCACGACCCGCCCATCGGCGACTACATGCACGGCTTCTCCATCATGAAAGACCCGCCGACCGTGGACAGCGATGGCCTCATCACCGTGCCCCAGGGGCCGGGTCTTGGAGTCGAGATCGACCGCGACCTCATCAAGAGTTAACAGCCGCGTGGTAGGCCAGTCAGGCAATCAGTTCAGAGCAGCCAGCATCTACCGCTGCCGCCGCAATGTTTGCTAATTGCGTCCTGGCGTAATCGACAAAATCCTCCTGGCCAAAATCCAGGTTCGCCAGACCCGAGATCAACAATGCCAGTCTGTCCAACAGGCCGAATCTGTAATCGCTCAGGAGGCGTTCGTAGGAGTAATCGGCTACTCCGTGGCTGACCAGGGAATCGTGATATGCCGGGAGATAGTCTTGCCGAACAGACGGCAGATCACTTCGCCTAAAGGCCGATCCCAGGAACCGGGCGACATCGACGACCGGTGGCCCCGCTCCGGGCGTCTGCCAGTCGATCACCCACACGGCGTCCGGCTGGCCTGGTCTGTCCCACATAAGATTGCCGGTGTGGAAGTCGCCGTGGATCAGAGTTACCGGCATTTTGTCCAGTTCAGACATGAGAGTCGGCAGATGGCCCGACAGGTTGTCACATATTCGGACTTCCACAGGCTTGAGCGCAGGCTTCAGGACATCCCGCAAACTCGTCCACGCCCCGTCGTATTTTTGATACAGAGATTTCCGCCAGTCGTTGTCAGCTCTCGTGAGCCACTTGAACGCATCGAGGTTTTGATCTCCCCACCATTTGGCGTGCATCTTCGACACATCCCTCAGAGCCAGCCTGGCCTCGTCAGCGGTCAGCGAACGCCGTTCAGGCGGCAGGGTGTCTTTCGAGATGGCGCTGATCTCCTCCAGAAGGATCGCCGCCAAATCTGAATCGTTCGAGACCTGACCGAAGTACATCTTTGGCATGTTCAGGGGGATCGCATCTCCGAGATTCTCATAGAGCGCGATCTCTCGCTGAAAAATCCCGAATCCGGCGTACAGATCGCGGTTGCGCTGAATGCGACTGACGAACTTGGCCAACATTGAGCCTGGAAGGTTCTGAGAGTGTCCGTCGTACTCGACTGCGATTCTTGCCAGACTGCTGGCCCTTGATCGGCCAGCGCCCAGAGGGTCGATCTGAAATTCGATGACCGTCTGGTCACCCATGATGCCGCCAGCCCGCAATGCCTGGGTCAGCCACTCAGCGGTTACGTCTTCATACCGTTCAGGGATGTTCAACAAAGCTCCAGATATATTGCGGCAAGCCTATCGGATAAGGTCAGCGCACCCGGCATCCTCTGCCGCTGCCGCGACTGTGCCTACGCGCAAACTGGCGAACTCGATGGGATTCCCCTCTGCGAAATCGACTCTGGAAAG
>JASLRP010000087.1 GCA_030743915.1 SAR202 cluster bacterium
CGAGGCCCACTGGGTGGCGACGCAGATGGTTGGGTGTTTTGGACAGTCCGAATATCAGTCCTGGGTAGGATTGAGGCCCCGTGTCAGGGCTGGTCAACTCCTCGAAGAAACCTCGTTCGTTGAGATGGACGCAGGCGTAGGCGTCTGCCTCGTTCTGGACCGGACCGGCTGGGACGCCCGCATTCTGGAGCCGATGGAACAGATCGTAACGTTCCTGAGTTCTGGTCCATTCGGTGATGTGGCCATCCAACTCGTCTTGATTCTGCCACCGGCTCACCGGATCGCCGAACTTTGGGTCCGACACCCAATCGGGATTGCCCAGAACCTCGCATAACCCCGCCCACTCCTCCTCGGTCCCGACATCGATGACTATCCAGCGGTCGTCTCCCTGGCAGGGATAGGCATTGTGGGGAGCGTGAGAGCGATGGCGGTTGCCCTGAGGTTCGGTAACCCGACCGTTCATGGAGTAGTCCATGATGAACTCTCCCATGTAGGGAATGAACCCCTCTGCCAGCGCCATTTCGATCTGCTGGCCTTTGCCGGTGCGTTTGCGTTGTCGCAGCGCCAACATCACGGCGAATGCTCCCTGGACTCCCGCCGCCGCATCGCCTGTGAAGGATTCTCCGGTCATCGAGGGGTCCAGGTTCGGGTAGCCTCGGATGTGGTGGTGCCCGGCCATGCCCTCCATGTGGGTGCCGAAGGTGCGGTAGTTCTTGTACGGCCCGTCCAGACCATAGCCCGGCATGCGGAGCATTATGAGCTTTGGATTGACCTTGGACAGTTCTTCGTAGGTCGCGTGGGCCCGTTCGATGGTCTCCGGGACGTTGTTCTCAACGAACACGTCCGACTCTGCGATGAGACGTCGAAACATGCCCTGGCCTTCGGGAGTCATGATATCCAGAGTGATGCTCCGCTTGTTCCGGGCATGGCTGTTAAAAGCGGGCGAGCGGTTGTATGGTTTTTCACCGGCCTCATTGTCGGGGAAGGACATGAACAACGCGCTGCCAGTGCCCTTGGCCCTATCCACCTGTGCCTGGGTGATGTGGGCGGCGCTGCCTCGTGTCGAGGGCTGCATGCGGCTCCGAGGCTCTACTCGGATAACCTCCGCTCCCCACTCTGCCAGAAGTTGGGTGCAGTGCGGGCCTGCCCAAACCAGGGTCACGTCAACTACTCGAATTCCTTCCAACGGGAGTTTCTTGCTCATTCGAACTTCCTCTAAGGTTGCGGTAAACTCAGGGTTTTGCTGCCTTTGTCGCCATGTAGGATGGCATGTACTTCCTGACAGGGTCGTCTTTTCGATAGTCCTCGTAAAAACCTGCGATCAGGAATCCTGCGTCGATCTGCCCGCCCAACTGGTCATCCAGGGTGTGGCTGAACTCCAGAGGGTCATCCGGCCCGTAAATGTCGATCCTCTCTTCCTCGGTGATGCTGGTCACGTCGGAGTAGGGGAGGGAATATTTCACCTGGATAATGCCCTGGTCGTTAATCAGTTTTTCGTCAAAGGTGTACATGACGGGATTGACGATTCCCGCCAGCATCGTTCCGCCGTGTTTCAGGACGCGGAACGCCTCGTTCCACACGGGCCTGATGTCCGGCACGAAGATGTTGGAGACCGGATGGAAGATGAGGTCGAAGCGCTCGTCCTGAAAGGCGCTCAGGTCTCTCATATCGCCTTCAACCGTGGTCAGATCGAGGTTGTGTCTCTGCGCTGCTATCCGGTCATTTTCAAGTTGCCTGGGCGAGTTGTCGAACACGGTGACACGGGCGCCCGCCGCGGCCAGGACCGGCCCCTGCTGTCCGCCACCGGACGCCAGGCACAGGACGTCCAGACCGTCCAGTTCAGGAAACCAGTCCCTGGGCACGGATTTTGAATCGGTCAGCAGAACATCCCACACCCCGCGCCGTGCGTCCTCGATAACCTGATCGCTGGATGGCACGGTCCATTCGTTGCCGTTCTCGACCTGTCGGTCCCATGCGGCGCGGTTGTAGGCTCGGATGTTTTCTGTGTTTTTCAGGTCCGTATCCAATTTTGACAATCTAAATCGCGCCAGATTCTCTCAGGAGTGAAATGTCCTGTTTTGATCGTCCCAGGCTCTCTAACACCTCCACGGTGTGCTGGCCCAGCAGAGGGGCCGCGTTGCGGGGCGGGAGTTCTGCCCCAGACATTTTGAAGGGGCGGCCCGTGTACTTGAGTTCTCCGGTCTCTGGATGGTCTATGGAATCCCAAAAGTCCCGGTGCTCAAAGTGAGGGTCTCCGAAAATGTCCTCCACGGTGTTGATGGGGCCGGCAAGAAGCTGGTGATCCTGGGCATCTTTGACCGCCTCCAGCTTGGTGCGCTCCATCAGCCACGGAAAGTAGAACTCGTCGAAGGCCATTGCCACTTCTGGGTCAGACCGACCGGAAGGGTCGGTGAATTTTGGGTCGTCGGCAAGTTCCGGGTGGCCTATCATTTCTGCGATGTTCTTGAATCGAGGGCCGAATCCCATGATGTTCACAAAACCATCGGCGCAGGGTTTGGTTCCAGACGCCACACGGTATCCGGGGTCGGGCCTGGAGTATGATTCTCCAGTGTAGGCGTGGGCCGTCAGATATATGACGCGCCGGTCCCGGAATCCTGCCTGAGTTTCGTAAATGGATGTGTCAACGTGCTGGCCCTCTCCGGTGTCCTCGGCTTCCCAGAGGGCAACCATCGTAGCGTAGGCGGCGACAGAGCCGGCGTGCGTAGCAACGATGTTTCCGGCCAGCTTCAGCGGCTCGTAATCGGCGTGGCCGGTGATGTTCATCGGCCCGCCCATGGCATAGGCAACGATATCGCTGGACTTCATGTCGCGGTAAGGGCCGGTCTGCCCGAAGTTGGAGATGGACGTCAGCACGACAGCGGGGTTGATCTTTTCGAGAACGTCGTATCCCAACCCCAGAGCGTCCATATGGCCTGGTCGGAAATTTTCGATCACGATGTCCGATTCGCGGGCCAGTTCCTTCACAATGCCCAGACCGTTGGCGTGCTTGAGGTTGACGGTCATGCTTCGCTTGTTGGTGTTGAGGTGCAGGAACAGGCCGCTTTTTTCAGGATGAGGCACGTCATTCTGAAAAGGCCCCATAGAGCGGGCGGGGTCACCCGAAGGCCGTTCGACCTTGATGACATCAGCGCCATAGTCGGCCAGTAGTTTCGTGCATTGCGGCCCTGCGACGTGATGGGTAAGGTCCAGCACCCGGACGCCTTCAAGCGCGTTGTCGAACATGGTTATTCACACCTCTCTGCGTGGCGACGGCTTATCGTGGAGTTCGTGGGGATGGCAACACGCTATCAGCGAACAACGGACCCGTCAAGCGGTCGGCGCTGGGAATCGACGGAAAGAGTTTTCCCGTCAGATATCACAGTTATGGAGCCGTGGTCTCTGGTCACATATATTGGCGATTCTGGGACTCGCTGGGCCAGTGTGTCCAGAGTTTCCTGGTGGGGATGACCGAAACGATTGTCCGGCCCTGCCGAAATGACGACGACGTCAGGCGACACCGCCGATATGAAGTCACCGGCGCTGGAACTGCGACTTCCGTGGTGCGCCGCTTTGAGAACGTTACTTTCGATGGGCGTTCCGTTGCGTATCATTAAACGCTCTCCCACCCTGAACGTGTCGCCGGCCAACATGAAACTCACGGAACCGTACACCAACCGAATGGCGACAGAAGCGTTGTCGATGTCGGAGGTTGTGCTGGTGAGCAAAACGTCCGGAGGCCCCAGGATTTCGATAAACACCCCATCGTCGAAGGCTATGACCTGGCCTGGCAGGGCGTTGAGCATCGAGGCGCCCTCTTGAGACACAGCCTGCCGCCATTCGGCGTTCTGGGCGCTGTCGATGTCGAAATCGCGTTGAAGGATGCGCTTCACGTCATAGCGGCGCAGGATTTCGGTAAGACCGACCACGTGGTCGCTGTGGGGATGGGTCAAGATCACGAGGTCGAGGGACCGCTCCCAGAACCGGAGCGAGTCGCTCATCACTCGCGCGGCCCGGACAGCATCTGGGCCGCCATCGACGACGATACGGTGGCCTCCAGGCGTGGTAATAACGGTCATGTCGCCCTGTCCCACATCGGCGAACACCACTCGCAGGCGGCCATCGGGCTGTGTGAGGACGGCGGTCCACGCGATTCCGGCCATCGCCAACGTCACGACTACGACCTGCCACGGAATCCTGCCCGAGACCATCCATCCACTCACATCCACGGCCCGCAACATCTGCGACGAAGACGGCATCCTGCGACGTTGGGTCCGAACCAACGTCAACACGACGATCACGCCGTAGTACCCGACGACCCAATAATAGGCGACATTGCCGGTCTGCCAGACCGCCCCAGGATACCGAGATGCCACCGACGAGACGTTCACGACGTATGCCGAGGACACCCAAGCGACCCAACTGAACGGTTGAGCCGCCGTCTCGCTGAACAGTCCTATCGAAGCCGCCAGCGCATGGGAAACTAATGCCAGCGGAATGGCGAGCATGGACAGCATCGTTGCTGGCAAGCCGACCAGAGAGACCTGCTCAAAATAGAAACCGACCAGCGGCAATGTGGCCAGGGTCGCGACAATCGTGATCGACGCGCTGTCCACGATCAGTCGGGATATGACTGGGAAGAAGCTTTCTCGTTCCTGTGACACGCCCAGTCCTGCCTGAATACTGTCGGATAGAGGTTCGTAGAACAAGGCGATTCCGGTCATGGCGGCAAAGCTGAGTTGGAACGAGACGCTGAACAATACCCTCGGATCCACCGCCACCATGAGGGCCGCCGCCAATGCCAGCGCAGGCATAGTTGAGCGAGGCCGACCCACGGCCAACGCTCCCAGGAATGCTGTCCCCATGATGGCCGCTCTCACGACGGAAGGTGAAGCGCCGGCGATCAGCGTGTAGCCCCATATCAACAGCAAAGGCGCTATCAGATAAACCTGATAGCGTCGTCCGAAAGCCACCGCGCTGAGGGCCAACCCGATGCCGAGCAAGACACCGACGTGAAGCCCGGAAATCGCCAGAATGTGGGACGTTCCGGAAGCTCGGAAGCTCTCGGTGATGTCATCAGGCAGGTTGTATCGAATGCCCAGCAATACCGCCTGCCCGAAAGAGGCCTCAGGTTCCGGGACCGTGAGGGCCAGCGAATCCGAGAGACGATGTCGAGTCTCAAAAAGCCATCGGTAGAAAGCCAGGCCTTCTCCCTCGCTCACCAACTCGACCCTGGGGAACGACATCACAGTATCAACGCCCTGACGGGCGAGAAGGGCGGGGTAGTCGAAGTCGTCGAGTTCGGGAGGAGGCTCCAGAGTGCCCGTCAACATGAGGCGATCGCCGTATCGGAAGAAGGGGCGTTCTCTGATCTCGACCAATTCGACATTCTGCTGAATGGTCACCAGCGCCGTCGCGTCAGTCGGCGCCCACGGAGCTTTGTCCTGGTCCCACCTGACACGCTCGACCGACAGCCGGATGCGCGTGGCCTCGCCTGCGGCATTTGGATCATTCAGGACCACGCCCTCCACCTGGACTCCTGGCGCTCCGTGGAATCGAGATAGCTCGGAAATCGTTCCAAACTCCACCATTGAGGCCCGCCATATGCCCAATACGAAGAATGGCAGCATGAGAAGAGGAAGGAGCCGCCATCGCATGGTGAAGGCCAGGCCGACGCCAGAAAGAGACGCCACGAGAAACAGCGCGCTCGCCATCATCGGGATGTTCGTGTTGACCCCGATGATGATGCCGCAGACAAAACCAGCAGATAGAACTGGGAGTCTCAAGTCGTTGCTCTTTCACGCTCCGAATGACGCACTGAGTTTACCACCTGCGCTAGAATCAAACGCATGAGCAGTATGTAAAATGCGCGCAACTTGAGAAACTGGGGAGAGTGAAGTATGAATATGGGTGTATGGGTCGCCATCGGGGCCGGAGTTGGAGCGGCGCTCATGGCGGTGACGGACCAGCCTTTCTGGATAGCTATCGGGGTTGCCGTCGGGGCTAGCATGGGAGCCGCAACGACAGCTAAAAAAGGCGATGAGGACAAAAGCGAGGAGGAATGACGACATCTCGCCTGCTCATTTGGAGCGGGAATCTCAGATACCTTCCAGGCGTCCCCACCTTGCTTTGGGCAAAACCATAATGTGTCATCCAGGCGACAGTATCCGAACGCTCATTCGAGAGATAATTATTCAACTCAATCGTTAAGGTGATGGCGCAATCACCCGATCTGGTGACGACTCAATCTGGCTGGACGGCTTAAACTGGCTGTGGGGAGGGTAAAATGATCTTAGGGAGATACCAGATGAGCCTGGGCATTTGGCTTGCCTGCGGTGTGGTAGTCGGCGCGATAGTAATGGCCGTCACTGGCGAAGGTTGGTGGCTTGGCATCGGCGCAGGCGTCGGCACCGTTATGGGAACCAACACGATAGAGAGCGGCAACGACGGAGACTGAATACATTCGAGACTACGCGTCATGCCCCAGCAGGGCGTTCAGTCTTCGGCATGCGACGATTACTTCGTCGGCGTAGCCAGGAAACCATGCCTCCATCCATTCGGGCCGCTCGTAGAATGCCAATGATGGCAGACCCTTCCTTCTGATTCCGACCTTCCGCGCCAACCCGCTGGCGTTTATGTAGCTGACCTCCTCCAGAATACGTCCTCTGGCCTCGAATCCAACCGACACCGGGCGTATCTCGCGAACCGATTCCAGCGATTCCTGCACGCACCGAAGGCAATACACCTCTGTCTTGTCCCTGACTTTATCAGGCAGCAGGCCTAGGATCGTCCTGACCGTGAAGCCCGAAAAAAGGGTGTCATCCACGATGGCGATGGACTCGAACCTGTCCAAATCCCGGACCTGATCTTCCAACGATTCCTGCGTGATGCTTATCAGCGTGTAGCCGCCCTCGTTTGCCTCCTGACGCGCGGCGTCCAGCTTTCGGATGTTGGGGAACCAGCCAGCACGGTCATGGATCTGCCGGGCCACATTCTCACCTGCGGACCCGATGCCGATGGCGATGTCGAAGGGTTTGGGAGACGCTTTGGAGACCAGCAGGTCAATCTGCTCATCCACCGTCAGAACGAAAACCCTGTCAGAGTCCCGGCGGGCGAGGTGTAGAAGCTCCCTGACCAACTTGTATTCCAGGGAATCGCGCCCATGAGTCAGGCGCACATCTTCGGAGAGATCGTCGTGGATGTAGAAGGCGGTGGGTGTTGGAGTCGATGTGGTGATGCG
>JASLRP010000088.1 GCA_030743915.1 SAR202 cluster bacterium
GCAAGACACCTACGTTGAAATCGAACATCCCCCTGGGATATTTTCCAGTGAATAATATGGCAAACCCAGCGATGACAGTCACCACAATGAACGCTATCCAGAGGATAATCAACACGATGAAATGAGGAATCAATAGAAGCCACTTCACCAGCCACAGCCAACCACCTAGATCGGAGTCAATCTCCCCAGTTATCGAGACTGGATAAGTCGACGCGTTTGTCATTGTTCTCCTCCTGACCTGGTATTCCAGATGGAACTACATTTCATCAAAGAGATGACATTCTAGATATCACCGATGATGAGACCCTCCTTTAAGTTAACTTGTCAAAGGACTTCAATTGTCTGAATATCGCCTCAATTAGTATTTCGGCGAGTTAGATGCCAATCTCCTAGCACGACGCAACAGTCACCCGCTACTTGCTAAACGTGATCACTCCACGTCGTTCTGGGGGAGGTAGCGGTCGATGTTGATGGCGCGGTCGCCTCGAGTGTAGCGGACCTTGAGCATCTCTCCGATTTCCAGGGTCTGGCAGGTTGCTTCGTCCACCTCGACTCTGGAGTCGGCGACGTGGATGTAGAACTTGCCGTCGTTGCAGGTCTCCTTGGCGTCCAGAATCCCTCTGGCTGTTCGATAGGGAGGCAGGGCGTCCGTAAGAGACTCCATCACGGACTCCAGCCGTCCAGAGAATGCTTTCACCAGCGTCCAAACCCCCATGTAGCGGTCTCCTCCATAGGAGGGCATCATTTGTAACTTCGATAATTTTACATGACTGTAGTCGGTCTTGATAAACAGATGCAAGGTGTGTGAAGGTATCG
The DNA here is from genome assembly GCA_030743915.1 of SAR202 cluster bacterium. Classification (GTDB taxonomy): domain Bacteria; phylum Chloroflexota; class Dehalococcoidia; order Lucifugimonadales; family UBA1123; genus UBA1123. The sequence continues at coordinate 817 of JASLRP010000088.1, forward strand.
GATTGTACTTTGAGCCACCAGGGGTCAGAGTTAGTCTTGTTGATGATAAAGTTAAATGGGTTACGATAAACTTACGCTATACGGTAACTTGAGAATGATCCATAAACTACAAGACATTGCGGACACTGGAGGTGATCTAGCATGGCAAATCTAGCAGACCGCATTACAGTTGATCCCGAGCAATGTGGAGGTAGGCCATGCATCCGAGGCATGAGGATTCGTGTCACAGATGTCCTTGACCTTCTGGCTAACGGACTAACCCCAGAGCAAGTTCTTGAAGAACTGCCTGATTTGGAAATGGAAGATATACAAGCTTGCTTTCGGTTTGCGAGTCAGCGTCTAAACCACCCGGTGGTTGCTGATTGATATTGTGGATCGATGCCCAACTCTCGCCTCAACTAGCGCCGTGGCTAGATGAGAACTTTGAGGTCGAGTCCAAAGCGGTAGGTGATCTTGGACTCCGAGACGCCAGCGATTGTGAAATTTACATTTCGGCACGCGACGCTGGGGCAGTCGTTATGACCAAAGACCGAGATTTCCCTCAGTTGCTTGAACAATTGGGGCCACCTCCGCAGATCATCTGGATTACATGCGGAAATACATCGAACGCATTTCTCAAGGACTTGCTTGTAAGAACAATGCCTCCCGCGCTGAAGTTGTTGCTTCAAGGCGAGTCGCTGGTGGAGATCAGCGACTCGGTATGAATACCCTGCCACACCGATCTTGGGTCGTGGCGATGACCTCTCACATCACTCCCCGCTCAGGGCGTGACGGGCGGCCTCTCCTCCGGCGATCTTTCCGAACACTGCGCCGGCCATGAGGCCGGAGCCGCCGGGGTAGTTGTGATAGAACAGCCCGCCGGTTAGCTCGCCTGCCGCGTACAGTCCTGGAATCGGATAGTCCTCGGTGTCCAGAACGTGGGTGGTGTCGTTTATCTTGAGGCCCCCGAAGGTGAAGGTGATGCCACAGGTGACGGCGTAGCCCAGGTATGGAGGCTCGTCGATGGGCACGGCCCAGTTGGACTTGGGAGGCTCGATGCCCTCGGTGTGTTTGCCGTCCAGCGCCGTGGGGTTGAACTCGCCCTCCTGAACGGCGCCGTTGAACTCGGCGATGGTCTTGACCAACTGGTCCTTGTCTATATCAAGGCCTTCGGCCAAACCCGCGATGGTGTTGGACTCGGCCATCGAAACCTGGGCGACAGAGTATTCGTCCCTCAGCAGGTGTTTGGTCTTCTGGTCGAATATCTGGAAGGCGGCCCGTTGAGGCTGAAACAGGATTTCCCGACCGTACTTGGCGTAAGTGTAGTTGCGGAAATCGGCCCCCTCATCGACGAAGCGGTTGCCCTCGACGTTCACGATCAGGCCAAAGGGATAGGAGTGCTTCTGGAACAGGTCGGCGACGTTGCGGTCTCCGGTGGGAGGGGCGTTGAGGTCCCAGGCGACGGCGTGGCAGCCGCTCCAATGGCCGAAGGACTGCGCTCCGATGTCCAGGGCCATGCGTATGCCGTCTCCGGTGTTGAACTGGGTGCCTCGAACCTTGGCCAGCTCCCAGCCCGGCCCCAGGTAGCGTGTGCGCATCTCGGAGTTGGCTTCGAAGCCCCCGCACGCCAGGACCACCGAGTCGCAGTCCACGTCCCGATAGCCGCTGGAATCCTTCACGGTGAGGCCGACGATCTTTCCCTGATTATCGGTGCGCAGGCCAGTCGCCTTGGTCTCGTAGATGACGTCCACGCCCCTATTCTCCACGATCTCGAAAAGATTGTCTGACAGGCCCTTGCCCGCGCCCACCGCCTCGATAATCAGCCCGCCCCAGAATCTCAAAATCCCTTCGTGACGGAATGCTTGACGTCCATAGGCCAGAATCCAGGGCACGCCCTGGTCTTTCATCCATTTCATAGTGGGATAGGACTGACCCACCAGAGTCTGAATCAGTTGAGGATCGGACAGACCCTCGGTCACGCGCATGATATCCGAGTAGAAGGCTGACTGGGGATAGCTGCCCACGTCGATGCCCGCCTGCTCCTCCTCGGACATCTCGTCCAGAACGCCCAGAATGTCCTCCAGACCGTCGTAAGCGAACCTGAACAGGCCGCCCGTGAAGTAGGAGTTTCCGCCCCGCAGGTATTCGGGCGCTTTCTCCACCATCAGCGTCTTTGCGCCTTCGTTGGCCGAGGCCAGAGCCGCCGTGAGCGCGGCGTTGCCGCCTCCCACAACGATCACGTCATATTGCTGGTTGCTGGTCACTGGACTACCTCCGATGGCGGGCGTAATGATCGTCATGGCCCACTGCGTTTTGTTTCAAGCGTGTGAAACGTACATGATTGCGAGAAGAGTGTAAAGTGTGGTTGGAGGAGACTAGGCGGAACGGCAGATTTGAGCGATCGTCGTGGCGGAGGGCAATACATAAACAGGGGACGAACGCGAATGTCCGGCCCCTGTTTACGTTTCCGTGTCAGACGTCGAAGCTTCTGCACTCACCCGAACCATGCAGGCCCTGACTAGTGCTATGTCAGTCC
>JASLRP010000089.1 GCA_030743915.1 SAR202 cluster bacterium
ACAAAGGCGACTTTGGCAGTCCTGAGTATGAAGTAGGGCTGATGGAGTTCTACAGGCGTCATCTGTGCCGTCTCGACCCTTGGCCGGAGCCGCTCATGCGATCCGTGGAAAATCTAGACGGAAACATTGTCTATGAAACCATGAACGGTCCTACGGAGTTTACGGTAATTGGCAATCTGAAAGATTGGGACCGCACCGACAAACTTGGCGATATCGTTACACCAACGTTGATCACTTGTGGGCGTCATGACGAAGTGACGCCAGCATGTTCTGAGACTCTGCATCGAGGTATCACAAACTCCAAGATGCATGTATTCGAACGGAGCGCGCATATGGCGCATCTGGAGGAAACGGAGAGTTATCTCCAGATACTGAGGGAGTTCATTCGCGAGGCTGAATAGTTCGATACCTGAGGGTGGCCCTTCTTTCAAAATGTTCGTGGGCTTCACTTTCGGTACAACCGCGATGGGTTGTGGCGGATTGAATATGTTCAATTATGAATCCACAGCCGGAGTTGTAACGCCCATGTAACGCCTGTGAGGTCAACTGTCAGCATCCTCTCGGGAGATTTTTCTCTTGGGATTAAGTATTGCTGATTTTAGTCTCGAAGCGTGAAGGGGCAATGGACGTCAACACAGGCAGCTTGACCAACGGCAGAGCAGACCTTTCTGTGCAGGGTTTGTTGCTGGATATAGACAAATTCGCGACTCATGACGGCCCCGGCATTCGGACCTCGGTGTTCCTGAAAGGGTGTCCACTAACCTGTCAGTGGTGCCACAGTCCAGAGTCGCGTTCCGTTCTTCCCGAGATTCTCTATCAAGGAGAGCGATGCACCGGGTGCTGGTTGTGCCTGGATGTCTGCCCGGAGGATGCGCTGTCCAGGGGAAAATCCGACGACAAGCCAATCGCTCTGTTTGACCGCGAGAAATGCACAACCTGCGCTCTCTGCGTGGACGTGTGCTATCCCGGCGCGTTGCGAATGGCAGGTCGCACTGTCACTGTCGGAGAGGTGGCGGCAGAGGTCGAAAAGGACGCGCCGTTTTTCCAAAGCTCCGGCGGAGGGCTGACGCTTAGCGGCGGCGAGCCTGCGAGACAGGCCCGATTCTCCTATAACCTTCTGCTGTCCTGTCAGGAACGGGGCATCCACACCGCGCTGGAGACCACCGGTTACGCTCAATGGGAGGTGATGTCCCAACTGGCCGGCGTAACCGACCTTTTCCTCTACGACGTCAAGCTTGTCGACTCCGAGGACCACCGTCGTCACACCGGAGTTCCCAACGACCCGATTCTTGACAACCTGCGGAAACTGGCGGCTTCGGACAACGAGATTCACGTCCGCGTGCCCTGCATTCCGGGAATTAACGACGGCGAGGAGCAGATTCAGTCCATCGCCCGGTTCATCGCTCCGCTGGGCATCCAGAACATGGTCCTTCTGCCCTACAACAGCGCCGCCGGCGCCAAGTATGAGTGGATAGACCATCCCTTCGAGCTATCGAACGCGCAGGCCCAATCAGAAAACTACATGGCATCATTGGCAGACCTCTGCCGACAGGAAGGCATCGAGGTCCAGGTCGGAGGGTAGCGCCCTCATTATTTAAGGAGAACTCAGATGGCAGTCAGCCTAGCCCGTTACGCCGGGAAAACCAGTCTCGAATACTCGCGCACAGCCCCAGAGTTGCGATCACACAGCGCCCGTGTCGAAAGGTTGTACGCGCTGCTCCAGGAACGCATGACACGACCTCAGACGACCTGGGGCGATGATGTCACAGTCCTGGACACCGACTCCAGCGCACAATTGCCTCTTCTGACACGGCGGGCTAGGGCCTTCGAGAAACACCTTCTTGAGATGCCCATAGTCATCGAGGACGACGACCTGATAGTCGGCAACTCTGTCCAAGACGGCGTGATCGTCCGCACCTCCATGCCGGGCTACGCCACGCCGGAGGAGCATAAACAGGCTTCAGAGGAAGGCTCGTCCATCGCCGCTCAGCTATCCCACAAGACTCCATATTATGCTGACGTTCTGGAGAAGGGTCTGTCAGGCGTGTTAGCCGAGATCGATGCCAAGCTCGCCGACTTCGCCACCCGCCCGCCTTCCGAGGAACGAGATGAGAAGACGGTGTTGTTCGAAGCCATGCGCCTGGAATGTCAGGCTGTCGTAGCCCTGGCCCATCGCTATGCCGATCTTGCTGAAAAGCTTGCAGGCGAGGTTGAGAGTATTGAGCGACGCCAGGAACTGTTGAGCATCGCCGAGGTCTGCCGCTGGGTCCCCGAGTTCCCGGCCCAGACCTTCCATCAGGCGACGCAGGCCTTCTGGTTCGTCCATTACGCCAGCTTCTCCACCGGCACCAGCATTTCGTGCGGGCGGCTTGACCAGTTCCTCGACCCGATGCTCCAGAAGGACCTGGACGCCGGCGCCATCGACATCGAAACCGCGCAAGAACTCATCGACTGCGTGTGGCTCCGTTTCAACGACCGGGGACAGATCGTCCGCGAGAACTTTTTTGAGGACGCGGAGTCGCCCAACGTTCAGGAAGGGCCAAACGTCAAAAAATCTCCTGTGATCGCCAATAGCGGCCCCAAAGCTTGGGCGGCTGGGCATCGAAATCGGTTCGCCTACGCCGAGGATGCCGCCGATGCCATCAACCACTTCGGCCAGAACATCCTCCTCAGCGGAATAAGGCCAGACGGCGCGGACGGCACCAACGAACTCAGCTATCTGTGCCTGAACGCTCTGGAGAAATTCGCGCTGACCAGTCCCGTCGTCACGGTGCGCCTGCATAAAGAATCGCCGCCGGAGTTGGCGGCCAGAACGTCGGAGGTCCTCAAAGCAGGCAGCGGGATGCCTTATATCAACAACGACGACGTGCTTATCCAGGCATACGTCGATCTCGGTGTGACGCTGGAGGATGCCCGCGACTACGCCAACTCCAACTGCTGGGAGACGATGATTCAGGGCAAGTCAGACCAGGAGTTGATTCGCGGGATGAACTTCCTGCTGTTCCTGGAACTGGCTTTGAATCAGGGCGTGTCCAGAGTCCACGGCCCGATGGGTCCGGACACCGACGACCCTCGGACATTCGACACCTTCGACAAGCTGATGGACGCCTGGAAGACCCAGATGGACTGGCAGGTCAGGCTTGGCATCGACTACATAGGCGAGGGTGTGGAGAACGGAACGCTGGAGCACAGCAGCCACGGCAAGTATCGCTTTAACCCGTTCCTGTCGGCGCTGACCCGTGATTGCATCGAGAACGAGCAGGATGTCATTCGGGGCGGAGCGCGGTACACCATCTGGCATGTCATGGGCGAGGCGGTGTCCAACACTACCGACGCGATGACGGCCATCAAGAGGCTGGTTTACGACGAGAAATCCCTGAGCATGGACGATATTCTGGCCGCGCTGGAGTCCGACTGGCAGGACCACGAAAACATCCGCCAGCGGCTGATCGCCCGCGCTCCCAAGTTCGCCAACGACGACGATTACGCCGACTCCATCGGCCAGGAGATGATGAACCACTTCGTGGAGCGTTCTCGGGTTCACGCGGCGCGTCATCCCTCGGTCATCTATCCGCCTTCAGTGGGCACATTCTCCTGGTACACCATGATCGGCAAGGAGGTCGGCCCGACCCCTGACGGTCGTTATTACGGAGACCCTATCGCGGCCAATTTCTCACCTGCTCCCGGCGCCGACCAGTCCGGGCCGACGGCGGCCATCAAGTCCTATATCAAGATGCCCGTGTCGCCCCTGGCCGCTGGCGCGCCGCTGGACCTTCGCCTCGCCGCGTCGGGATTGCAGGGCGAACCCGGCACTCAGCGGATGGCGGGACTGATAAACGCCTTCGTCGGCATGGGCGGCAACATGCTCACGCTGACAGTCACCGATGTCGAAGAATTGAAACGAGCGATGGAAGAGCCGGAGAAGTATCGGCACCTTCGGGTGCGCATGGGCGGGTGGTCGGCCTACTTCGTGATGCTGGGTGAGGAACAGCAGCGCCTCCACATTACGAGGGTCGAGCACGGCCTGGTGTGAACAATGTTGTCAGAAAATCCAGCGCAGGATGTTATTTGAAAGATCTTCCTGAAGGCCAGTAAGGAGCCACGTCATGACAGTTCGCGGAGGGTACCAACCCCACGTTTTACGCATAGACCTGAACCAGGAATCAATCGAACGCGAGCCTCTGCCTGATGAGGAAGTCCTGCGCAAGTATGTCGGAGGCACGGGCTTGGGCCTGTACTACTTGCTGAGGGATGCCCCTCAACAGGTGGAGCCCACCGACCCGGAGTCACCGCTCATCTTCATGCTGGGGCCACTCACCGGAACGCCGGCTGTCAACTCCTCCGACTGGACAACCATCTGCTTCAACCTGACCATCCCCTATTCCGCAGGCATCGGGCACGCCCACGGTCAGTGGGGCGCCTATCTGAAGCACGCGGGACACGAGGGCATTATCTTCACAGGCCAGAGCACAAACCCGGTCTATCTTTGGATCGACGACGACAAGGTCGAACTTCGAGACGCCAGCCACCTGTGGGGCATGGACACCAGAGAGACCGAGCGCCGTCTGAAGCAGGAGCTTGGAGACGCCGCGAACATCAGTGTCGCCTGCATCGGGCCGGCCGGCGAGG
>JASLRP010000090.1 GCA_030743915.1 SAR202 cluster bacterium
TTTGCGTCCTAGTCTGGCAAAGTCCTGACAGGCTTTCCCGATTTCAAATCAGGTTGGTTGCCACATTCTGGTTGTGGCCGTCAAAGCTCCATCACCCTTCGAACCTGGACAGGCGGCGTAGGTCGAGGTGAATCATGCGGCGGCCCAGGCTGAACAGGGCCGAGAGAAAAATCAACAACAGCAGTCCGTAGATTGGTCCCATGATTGTCCAGTCTGTGCTCAGCACGAAGGGCGGCAGAACGCGGCCTTCGCTGTCGGTAAGGGTCACCGCCGACACCATCATTCGGCTCATCTGGAAGCCGGCCCACGTCCCAACACCCAGGCCGATGAATGCCACCATAAGATGCTCCAAAGCGATAAGCCCGGCGGTTTGCATGCTGGAGAGTCCCAACGACCTCAGAGCCCCCATCTCCCCAATACTGCGGTCTGTGAATGCCAGCAGATAGACGACGTAGCCCAGTCCAGCCGTGAAGAGAATAATCAGCATTGCCGCCAACACCATAGCGCGCCAACCCGCTGTGATAAGCGGGTTCTGTTCGAGAGCTTCGAGTTCCGCCTGAACGCCCAACACGTTGCCCTGGTTCCGCACCATACTGGACACTTCCCGGAACACGCTGTTGGCGTCTTCCTCGTCGGTGGTCAGGAAAAATTCGTTGACCCCCGCTTCTACAATCGGATTGAGTCCATTGACATATGCCAGCAATGTCGGAAGATCAAATATCAGGAACCCACCGCCAATCGGGTCAACCGTGGGGAAGTATTCGACGACGCCTACAATCTCGATTGGGACCAATCCGGCGTTTACCCCCACGATCATGGCCGAACCCAGGGAGGCTCCGGTGGCCTGGGCGAAGGATGAACTGGCTATCACGGGTATCCTGCCGGTCCCGCTGGCCCTTCGGAACCCGCGCGTCCCTCGATTCGTCTCCTTGCCGAAGGTGAACAACGCCGCGCTGACGCCGTTGTGGGCCACGTCTGAGACCAGCGACAACTCATCGGAACCCAGAGCGCTGGTTGCAAGAGGAATCCAATCGAGTTGGGTCTCAAAGCCGTCCAAGAGGACTTCCTCACCGGTGGACGCGCTGAACGAATGCAGGTCATCGAACAGAGAATATCCCACCGTGCCTACGGCTCCGAATCCAGGTTCGTTAATCTGAATAGCCAGAACGCGCAGTGGGCCTACCAACTCATCAGGCAGGTCTGCGCGCATGAGGTGCCAACCAGGGAATCCCAATTCCTGGAGCGTCAGGATCTTCGTTCTCCCGTTCTGGTCTTCCACAACAATCCACAGGAACACCAACTGATAGTATTCCCCCGGGTTGACCCAGATTCTGATCTCCGTGGCGTCCTCGGGAATCATGACCGGTTCCACCGGGTCGGGCACATCCAGCCGGGGAAGCAGGTCATTCAACGGCGTCAGGGAGAAATCGTCACGATACCAGACGTCGAAAGTGTCTGATTCCACGGCCAGCAGGCTGAATGGAACGCCTTTGTCTCCCGACCCGCCGCGCCCCCCGCTCCTGAGGGCCAGGGATACGGAGTCCACGCCATTCAGATTCCCATAGATGATCTTGATACCCCCATCGCGCCTGCCGAAAAATGCAGGCAAACCCGAGACTCGCACGTCAGAGCCTACAGCGTAGCGTATTCGGTCATCGTAGCTGCGGTCGAGGGTTGCGCCTACGGTCGTCGCCAGAATTCCAATTCCGCTTATCAGGACCAACAGCAGAATGAGCCAACTATACTGCAACGGGTTTCGCGACATGTGCCACAGCGTCATCGACACCCATATCGGAGCGCGCCTGGCAAGCGCCGCCAGCACAAAAAACAAGAGTTGCATGGGCACGATCAGCGCAACGGCAATACTGGTGACAAACACCACGGACGACTGACCAGGGTCGATTGGTTCCCGAGAGATGAACAGCGCAATCAGAGTTGCCTGAGCCAACAGTCCGGGAACGCGGAGCTTCCAGGATTCGGCCCGGGCCGTGACGAAGTATGCCGTGGCAACTCCAGCCAGAATGGCGGCCTCTGGAAGCCAACCCGTTCGGTCGCCAGCCTGAATTTCCCGCAACGCCAACGCCGACGTCAACGCCAACAGAGTCACCGCGGAAATTGAGTCCACCAGAGACTGCGATTCGCCGCTGATGTATCTGACGAACATCGGAAACACTCTGAAAAACAGCAAGGCCACCACGAGCAGGAACAGCACCGGAGCGACCAGCAGAGCTTCGTTGACATCCGGTTGATCGAAAAGGCCGCCTGAGACTAGTTGGCCTCGCGCCTGAAGCTCCCAGAAAAGCACGCCGCCTATCACCAACAGTCCGATGTCGATGTAATACCGCTGAACGAAGGGGACCGAAGGCGGACGCGACGCCCGAAGTCTGTGGATTATCAACCCTGAACGGGCTCCCATCACTCCGGGGACCACGAACACCAGAAGGCACAGTACACCTGCTCCCAGCGCAGTCACGAACGGCACCCAATCGAAGGCGACGGGCAATGGCGATCCATCTGTGATGTTCTGGAAGTACGGCAGCATTCCCGCCAACCATACCGCGCCGAGCGCCAGGAATGGAGCTATCGCGACCGCTGCCAGCGTTAGCAGCGTGCCCTCGATGAGGTACAGTCTCAGGAGGCGGTACATGCCCGTTCCCCTGCTTCTGAATAACGCAATGTCGCTCTCTCTGGCGGGAGCCAGGTACGACACGATCATGAACAGGAAATACAGCACCGTAACGCCCATGACCGTCATCAACAACAACAGCGGAACGGATGCCAGGAAGCTCTGTCTCTCGAATTCGAGGAGGAGGATGTTGACACCGCTGTGCATGAACGAACCTGGGAGAGACAGAGCGATCTCCTCGGCCAGGTCGTCCATTCGCTGACGCATCTCGCCGCTTGACCAGGATTTGAGTATCTCCCGGTCCACCGATGCGTACCAGACCGAGTCCACCACCACGCCAGGGAAAGCGGAACCCACGGCCTGCACCAGTGAGTTCTCAGTCACGAACATGCCCAGCACCAGGGGTTGCTGTGTTGATTCTCCGCCCTCAGGGTCTGGGAGTCGCGGGTTGACGAAGGGTGCAGCGTCGCCCTGCCAGTAGGCGCCACTGGAGTCGATTGGTTGGAAAATCCCGACAATGCGCGCGGACACTCTGGACGGGTCCTCGACGGACGGAGTGAGAATCACCACGTCACCCACCGACAATCCGTCAAATTCCTGGGCAAGCACATCACTAATGATCGCCTCGACCATCGGCCCCTGGGTCCCGCGCCTCACTGTGTCCGATGCCATGCCGCCTGCCACGAACGTAACTTGGTCCTCGATACCAGAGTAATTCTGGAAAAACCCCTGAACGATTCTCCCCGGCGGCGCGTCGAGCGTCGATGGCCTGGGGAGCGACACGGTATGGAACGCCATTTTCAAATGGCGGTTCGTTCCAAGGTGGATTGGCGCGATGTGGCGTTCTACAGCTTCGAGGTACGCATCGTTGGTGGACCGAATGGCCTCCTCTTCGACGGGCACGAAGTCGGTGTCGGTGGAAATGGTCAAGTAGTTCTCAGAGAACTTCGTCACAGCCGAATCTACGGAGCCAACGATGCTCTGCCGCTCCAACGAGTCCAGATACACCGGCGCGCCGGACATCAGCGTCGTGGCCACGAGGATGCCCAGATAAATACTGACCATCAACTGCCAATCGTCTTTGAGACGACGCATGACCAGGCTTATGGTGTTAATCGAATCCATTCACCACCCGACCTCGTGAAGGCTGCCTAACATGATCCTTCTCACTGCCACGCTCTGAGACCGCAGTCGAAGA
>JASLRP010000091.1 GCA_030743915.1 SAR202 cluster bacterium
GATCCAGACGTGACAAATTTCCAGGCGGCGCGTGAACATCTGGCGTCGGACTCCTATCGCCCTATCTATCACTTTACGCCGCCCGGAAGCATCATGAATGACCCGAACGGGTTGTGCCAGTGGCAGGGACGGTATCACCTGTTCTATCAGTACCGGCCGTCGAATGTTTTGGATCGCGTTCACTGGGGACATACGGTCAGCGATGACCTCATCCACTGGCAGGATTTGCCGATTGCCCTCTACCCCGATAAGGAAAAGGACTGCTATTCTGGGCAGACGTTGGTTGAACCCGGACGGGTAATTGCCATCTACCACGGCACAGAATCAGGAAACAGCATCGCCACAGCCTCTGATCCTCTACTGTTGAACTGGGAGAAACATCCCGAAAACCCGGTGATTCCCATTGTTCCGATCGACGAGAATGGCTCCTCTTACAGGGTGTTCGATCCTGCCATCTGGAAAGAGGATGACGGGTATTACGCCATTTCAGGCACCTACAAGAATGGCGATCGTGGAGATGATGCCGTCGGCGTTGACCACTTGTTCCGCTCAACAGACCTGGCGGAGTGGGAGTATCTTGGCCCGCTGATGGAAGACAGTTTCCACGCCGAACCAGGGGAGGACGCTGCCGTCCCCAACTTCTGGCCCATCGGAAACGGCAAGCATATGCTTTTGCTGTTCAGCCACAAGCGCGCCGGCCGTTACTACATCGGAGATTACGACGAGACCAGCCACCGCTTCGTCCCCGACTACCACGGTCGAATGAACTACGGCCCTTGGACAGTGGGCAGTCTTCACGCGCCATCGGCCACGATCGACGACAGCGGACGATACCTCGCCTTCTTCAACGTGAAGGAAGGAAAACCAGCCGACGGCTGGGACAATATCATGACCCTGCCCAGACACTTTTCACTGCGTGAGGACGATTCACTGAGCATCGAACCGGCGCCTGAAGTGGAATCGTTGCGCTTCGACCATCGGAGCGTTGATGCGACTGATATTCCCGCCAACGGAGAGATCGTGTTGGATGGTATAACTGGCAAAGCGATGGAGATCGAGGCGACGATTGAACCCGGCGAGGCGCGAGAGGTGGGACTGTGCGTCCTTCGTTCACCTGATGGCGCAGAACGGACGCGGATATCTTACTATCCGCAAGACCACCGCCGCTTCAATCATAGCTCGCTGCAGATCGACGTCTCTGAATCATCCCTGAGAAGCGATGTCTTCGCGCGAACTCCTGAGATCGGGCCAATCGAACTCGACGAATCTGAGCCGCTGCGTCTGCGAATATTCATAGACCGCAGCATCGTGGAGGTCTTCGCCAACGGGCGCCAGTGCCTCACGATTCGGACCTATCCCGAACGCGAGGATAGCAACTGCGTGTCGATTTTCGCTCGCGGCGCCAACGCCAAACTCGTCTCGCTGGACTCATGGCAGATGCGTAGCGTGTGGCCGGAACTTTCCGGTCGCGAAGGAGCCTAGCGCTATCCTGGAGTTAAGCTAGAAGCGCGTTCCCCAACTCAGCGAAGTCCCTGGCATTGACGTCCCACTCAGGCGCGGAATCCAACTCTCCAAAAATCCCAAACGATTCGCCGTCGCGATGGACGTAGGCCGAGTGAAGGCCCGCCTTCATCGCCGCCTGAAGGTCTCCGGCGTGGGCCGCGACCATCATCGCCTGATCAGGCTCCAGCCTCAGCAGGTCGGCGCCCTTTTGGTATGCTTCGGCGTCGGGCTTGTAGTGGCCCAGGAATTCGCAGGACAGAATCCCATCCCAGTTAATGCCGTTGTGCCTGGAGCAGTCCACGGCGATGGACCAACTCAGAACGGTCAACACCACGACTGTGTACCGGCTCCTCAACTTTTCGATGACCGCCGGCGCGTCAGGCCAGGCGTTGAGACGGTGCCAGACGTTGTTCAGGTCGTCGCGCCCGGAATCCGATAGCTTGATGGCCGTGTGTTTCGCCAGAACGTCGTCCAAAACGCTGCGATGAAGCTGGTCGGCATTCATCCAGGGAAGCTCTCCGGCCCGGACCCTGGCCAACTCTTGGAACATGCCCCTGCGCCAGTCTGTGGCGAACCCGGAGACATCCAGGTCGGCGTTCTGCTCCGATGCCAGCCGGGAAAGCTCCGACTCGATGGTCCCGCGCCAATCGAACACCGTGCCTCCGACATCGAAGGTCAGGGCTTTGATTTTGGAGAGGTCTGCCATGTGTTCACCTCGGTTACGGATGATTGTAGGTAACTAGTCGCCTCGTTCGGCGAACTCGGCCCGGGCGGCTTCCACCAGGGCGGGATTCGTCAGCAGGTCGCAGGCGGTGATTGCCAGGACCTTCGCGCAGTTGATCGCGCTCTCCTGGGCAAGGGGAGACTTGGCCGCTTCGGTCAGGAGGCGGGAATGTCCGGGCACCGACTCCTCGGCCACCGCGAAGCGCATGGCGAAGGATGGCATCAGATGGCTGACGTTGCCAAAGTCGGTGGACGCTCCGGAGCCGCCGCCGGATGGCATCGGATCGACCTTCATGCTGATGGCGTGGGCGTTGGACTCGGCGGCTGTTGCCAGCGACGTGCTGGGCCGAACGTCCTCGTACATAACGTTGGGAGTGGGCATCTCCAGCCTCGCGCCAGTCATGGCGGCGGCCCCGTTGGCGATGGCGACGACCTTCTGGACGATATCGTTCAGGTACACCCGGTCGCGGGAGCGCAGGATGAAGTCTGCGGCGGCGAACTCCGGCACAACGTTGGCGGCAGTCCCGCCGTCGGTGATGACGCCGTGGATTCGAGTGTCCGAGCGCAGGTGCTGGCGCATGGAGTCGATGCCGTTGAAGGTGTGAATCACGGCGTTGAGGGCGTTGATTCCGGCCTCGGGTTGTACGGCGGCGTGGGCTGCTTTGCCGAAGAACTCGAAGCGGTAGCGCACCATAGCCAGGCTCCATGTCTCGCCGGGTTCGGCTGTGGTGCCAAAAGTCGTGAGATTGGACGATGGATGCGATGACAGCGATATGTCCACTTCGTCGAACACTCCGGCGTCGATCATCCGGTTCTTGCCGCCGCCACCCTCCTCAGCGGGAGTGCCAAGAACGACCAGCTTTCCTGGAAGGTTCTTCAGCGCCGCCTGGACTCCGAAGCCGGCGCCCAGGTTGGATATGGCGATGAGGTTGTGCCCGCAGCCGTGGCCGATTTCCGGCAGGGCATCGTACTCTGCCAGGAGCGCCACTGTCGGGCCGTCGCCTCCTCCGCCCTCTAAAGTTCCACGGAAGGCGGTCTCGACACCGCCGACGCCGCGCTCGACCTCGAAGCCGTGCGCTTCCAGGGTGTCGGCCAGCAGCTTGGCCGCGTGGCGCTCCTGGAAATTAAGCTCCGGGTGGGAGTGGATGTCCAGGCTGATCTCCACCAACTCCTCGCGATTGGTGTCGATGGCCTGGGTGACGGTCTGGAGGTAATCGGATTTCTGGAGTGTCATATTGCCCCCTCGTGTATGAGCGTGTTGTGTACCTTGATGCCATGCTGAACGAAGTGAAGCATCTGGTCGTGTGTGTGAACCGCGTTGTCCTGCTCACGACCAGATTCTTCGCCTCGACTGAGAATGGCGAGTTAGCTGAAAACTGTTGGCTGACGGCTACCCGCCAAACTCCTGTTCCGCTTCTCCGATGGCGCGGTCGAGGATGTCAATTATGTCGTCGATAATTTCCTTTGTGATCGTCAGCGGAGGCGAGAGAGTGATGGAGTCTGCCGCGCGGGTCGCGAGGCCGTAGCCTCGAATCTTGTTGGTCAGGTATTTGGCGAAATCTCCCTGGGGGCCTCCGGGATACGGCTCTTTGGTCTTGCGGTCCTGGACAAGCTCAATGGACATCAGCAGGCCCAGGCCGCCTCCCACGAAGCCAACGGACGGGTGGTTCTCCTGAAGCACGGCCATCGCCCGGTCGTAGAGGTACTGCCCCATCTGGTCGGAGTTTTCAACCAGGTTGTCGCGCTCCATAATCTCCAGGTTCTTGAGGGCGGCGGTCATCACGGCGGGGTGTCCTCCGTAGGTGACTCCGTGCTGGAAGGCGCTATCGGAGCCTTCGGCGTTGTCGAAGGCGTCGGCGATCTTCTGGTTGGCGACCACGCCGCCTATGGGAAGCTCGCCGCCGGTCAGGGCCTTGGCAACGGTCATGATATCCGGCGTCACGCCGAAGCGTTCCATTCCGAACCAGGTTCCCAGCCTACCGAAGCCGCAGATGATCTCGTCGGCTATCAGCACGATGTCGTATCGGTCGCAAATCTCGCGGATGGCAGGCCAGTACTCATCGGCGGGGATCTGCGCGCCATTGGGTATCGGCGTGGCGATGAACGCCGCGATTGTGTTGGGGTCCTCTCCCTTAATGATGTTCTCCAGAGCGCGGGGACTCTGCATACAGCACGTCCCTCGGTCGCGGTCCTCGAAACCCCAGGGACAGCGGTAGCAGTAAGGCGGGTCAACCTGTATGTTGCCTCCGGGAATCATGGAGTCGAACATCCCCGCGCCGCGCCTGCCTGCGCTTCCGACGCTCATCGGGCCACGGGTGGAGCCGTGGTACTGGCCTCGGCGGGAGATGAACTTGGTCTTGCCCGTATTGCCGGAGATGTGCTGGTACTGTCGAGCCATCTTCAAGGCAATCTCGACGGCCTCCGAGCCGCCGCCGCAGAAGAAACTGCGGGTCAGGTCTCCGGGAGCCAGCTCCGAGAGCTTCTTCGAGAGCAGGATTCCGGGAACGCTGGAATAAGCGCCGGAGTTGGTGTAGGCCAGGGTCGTCATCTGCTCGGCGACTGCGCTGGCGACCTCCGGGTTATTGTGCCCGATGTTCTTGAGGAACAGCCCGGCCATCGCGTCGATGTACTTGTTGCCCTCTATGTCCCAGACGTAGCACCCGTCGCCCTTGACCATGATGTTATAGCCGCCGGGAGCGACCAGATCGGCCATCTGGTGGTTCTGAGTCCAGAAGTGGTCGAGGCCCCACTGAACAAGCTGGTCAATCTCTTCTCGGGAGTAGTCATCCTTGATCCACCATGCGCTGTTTTCGTTGTTGGGTGTGACCATTTTCTCTCCTTCTGGTTCGTGGTCTCCGCCATTCGCTGCCATGCTGAACGAAGTGAAGTATCTGGTCGCCGACGAAACAACCCTTGTCCTACACCGACCAGATTCTTAAGGCGCTCCCTCAGATTGGCGCAAAAATTGACACCTGAAATCCTGATACCTGAAACCTCGACTCAGAGTATCGCGCCGTCGTTCTTCAACGACACGATCTCGTCCCAGTCGTATCCAAGCACGTTCAGCAGAATGTCCTCGGTATCCTCGCCGTGGGCCGGGGCCATCTTGCGAGTGGATAGCGGAGTCTTGCTGTAAGTCACAGGAGTCTGCGCCCACTTGGACGGCCCGATAACCGGATGGTCGAAGTCTATCACGTAATTATTGGCCGTGACCTGCGGATCGTTGGGCAGATCGAGCGTGCGCTGGACTCGCTCCCAGATAAGGTCGCCGGCCTCGTCAAGCCGCTTCTCCCACTCGATCCTGGGACGGGTGATGAACACCGAGTCCAGAATTGAGATCAACTCGCCACGATTGTCGAACCGGGCGGACATTTCGTTGAACTTCGGATTCTCGTTCAGGTCCGGCCGGTCGATGGCCTTGCAGAAGGTCGGCCAGTATCGGTCTCCCTGGCCCATGCTGAAGGCGATCCACTCGCCGTCAGCGCACTTGTAATAGTTCCACAAAACCTGCCCGGCCATCTTGCGCTCGAACCGGGGAATCTCGAAATCTTGTAGTATAGAGATGCCGTTCTGCATCCCCCGCGCCCAGACCATGCTGCCCAGGTGGGACACATCGACCTTCTGGCCGTAGCCGAACCGCTCTTTGGCCACCACCGCGCCGATGACCCCGTAGGAGAGCATCATGCCCGCGATCTGGTCGGCGATGTCAAGCTCGTGGGGCGTGTCGTCATCAGGGCCGAACCACCAGAGCGCGCCGGCGCGGGCCTCGGCGGTCAGGGCGAATGCTGGCTTGCCTGAGTCTGGCCCGTCGGGACCGTATCCAGAAGCGGATGCGTAGATGATCTGCGGGTTGTGTTTGATAAGGTCTTCGTACCCGACTCCAAGACGCTCGGCCACGCCCTTGCGAAAATTCTGGACGAAGATGTCCGACTTGGCCACAAGCTCGCGGATGACCTTCAATCCTCGTGGGTTCTTGAGGTCCAGAGCGATGCCAAGCTTCTGGCGGTTCAACCCCTCGAAGTATGCGGACAATCCGCCCTTCGTCTCTGCCGTGTGCCCTCGTATCCTCTCGAACTGTCTCCCGTGATCGCCGTCCAGAGATTCGACCTTGATGACCTCGGCGCCCATGTCCGCCAGCATCATGGTCGAGACGGGGCCGAACTGCCACATCGTCCAGTCGACGACTCTCAGTCCATCCAGCGGCCCGGTTTTTCCATTGGATTGGGTTGTCATGATTTCCCCTTGTGCATATGAACGAAACCTGTGTCTGCCTAGCTGACTGATAAACTGTAAGGCAGGGCCTGACCTCCGTAGGCAAGATAGGTTAACATAGCCAGTAATGTATGGCACCAAGACTTCGATTCCGGTCGACTATCGAATCTGGAATCACATCGACACTTCAGGAGAACGACCGATTGGCCAAACTAATTAGCTTCGACATAGACGGCACGCTGGAGGCCGGTGACCCGCCCGGCTTTATCCCGATGGAGGTGGTGAGGACCGCTCAGGAGTTGGGTTACCTGGTGGGTAGCTGCTCCGACCGCCCCATCAGCACTCAGGAGCGAATCTGGGACGAACATGGAATCGCCGTGGATTTCACGGTGTTGAAACAGAACCTTGGCGACGTTATGTCCAGATTCCAGGCCGACGTTTACTACCACGTTGGTGACACGGACATCGACAAATTCTTCGCCGATCGGGCAGGCTTCCAGTTCATCGAAGCCATTGCCGAGCAGTGGCGGCTCCAGATTCCAGACATTCCGGTTTAGGCGGCGCCCAGCCGTCGGCTCCACCACAGTCACTCCTGTTTGTTCCGTCCAGGACTGGTGGATGGCTCACGTAATATCATGATGTGGTCACGATTTCGAACGGAGAATCTATGATCGAAAACTCTATCTTTGTCCGAAATCGTGCGGGCAAAAAGGCACGGACACTCGGGATGACCTATCCGGCATTGGAAGCGGTGGAGTTGGCGCATCGTGCGGGCTTCGACGCTATCCATTTGGACGGAGAACATGGAGCTTTCAGCC
>JASLRP010000092.1 GCA_030743915.1 SAR202 cluster bacterium
GTCCTGGAGAACGTGAAACAGCTTCTAACATTGCAAAAAGGCGCGGTGATTCGACGCATCGTCAACGACCTGACCGAGATGGGATACGATGTCGATTACCGGGTCTTGAACGCTCTCGATTTCGGGTTGCCGCAGAAGCGGGAGCGCATCATTATCGTCGCGACTCTGAACGGCCTGGACTCGTTTCCCTGGCCCTTTGAAAAAGCTCCGATGAAGCCTCTTGACGAGATTCTGGAGTCCGATCCTGACCCCAGGCACATGGTCTCGGACAGGATTCGCAATAAACGCCACGAGGCTCATACGGCAGAGGTAACGCCGTCCATCTGGCACGAGAACAAGTCTGGAAACATCTCCAGCCATCAGTGGTCGTGCGCGTTGAGGGCCGGAGCGTCCTATAACTATTTGCTGGTGAATGGCGAGAGGCGATTGACGTCCAGAGAGCTGCTGCGCCTGCAGGGTTTTCCCGAAGATTTCAAGCTCGATTCCAACTACGCGCAGGCGCGAAAGCTGACCGGCAACGCAGTGCCGGTCCCGATGGTCCAATCAGTGATTAAGGAAGTCATCAATGTCGTCAACCGAACCGAGGCTGCGAGGGTCGGCTCGAAGGCGTAGAGGCCCCTATCCTCTGGGACAGTTGCCCGATGCCGTGATGCAGTTGCTGGGCAAGCAACTGGTGCATCGAATCGCCGTTGGGCAGGGCGACATCAACGGCGACGACTTCGGAACGATCTTTGCCAATGCCATCGGAGGCGATCATCGGGGCAGTCCTCTGGGTATCGCTGACGTGGTGCTGGACAGGTGCGCATGGTCGGTCAAGACCATCAAGCGGCCACATCCGTTCACCGCGACGACCGTCCGCCTTATCTCTGGTCGCAACTCTCCGAACTACTCCCTGGGCATCTCTGACCCTCATGACGACACTGAACAGACGGGCCGCGCCGTGCTGGAGGTGTGGAACGCTCGGGTCGATGAGGCGCTGGCCGAACACAACGAGCTTCGAATTGTGGTCATGGTGAGAAATCTGGAGTCCAGAGAGTTCCTGGTCTTCGAGGAAGAGGCCATGCGGTTCACTCCCGAAGATTTCACGTGGGAGTATAACTCACGGGGCAATCTGGAGGGCTGCAATCGAGTGGACGGATCGCACAACTTCACATGGCAGCCTCACGGCAGCCAGTTTACCATCTTCCGAGTGGTGCCGGCCTCGGCTCAAAAATTCTCAGTCAATCGGGACGTTCCGCTGGTCTCATTTGAGGATGTCCTGAGCGCTGTCAACTTCGAGGACGACTGGATTTCAATTCACCGACGGGAGCAGCCCACAGAAATCGAAACTCCCCTGGCCCCGTCTTTGTTTGACTTGATACGTTAGCGACGCCACCGAGCGAATGCTCTTCAAGAATTTATGGCGCCTACGCTCCTGACGAAGAGGGCGCAGGCGCCACAGTTATTTTTGATTATCCTCTGGACCAATCGCACCCGGATGTCACTCGGAGTCTTCTTTGTCCTCGTCCACATCAGCGGCGCCGTTTTGTTGGCCGTCTGATCCGGCTGCCTGAATCATCCCCGGAAGATTCTTGATAGTGCTGATCAGGTCCACGCCCGTGAGCGCCTCAACGAGGTCAGGAAGCTGGGCAATTGTGTTTGTGACATCGCGCGTCACCTTGCTGGCTCCGGCTCCGGCGCCCTCGGAGCCGCCAGAGCTGATGACCACGATCTTTTCAGTCTTGGCAAGGGGTTGGGCGACAGCGCTTGCGACTTCGGGAAGCGAGGTGAATAGCTGTTCGACCAGCGCCGCTTGACCGTACTCTTTCCAGGCGTCCGCCTTTTGTGACATGGCCTCGGCTTCGGCAAGACCCTTTGCCCTGATGGCGTCGGCTTCGGCGTTGCCTCGCAGCCTGATGGCCTCAGCTTCGGCCTGCGCCTCTGCCAGGATGCGGGCTTTTTCGCCTTCGGCGATGGTTTCGAGCCGGTAACGTTCTGCTTCAGCTTCCACCCGAGTTTGCCGCCTGTTGCCTTCAGCCAACAGTTCGAGTCGGTCGCGTTCGGCTTCTGCCGGACGCCTGACTGTGGCGTCCAACTCTCGCTCGCGACGCGTGATCTCCTCATCCTGAATCTCAATCTGTTTTTGCCGCTCGACTACCTCTACCTGAAGCTCTTCGCTTCTGATGTCCTGTCTAGTCTTGGCTTCCTGCAACTGGTAGGCCAGTTCCGCTTCCGCATTGCGTGCGTTTACATCCTGATCGTATTCTGCTTTCTGTGTCGAGAAATCCCGCTCTGACTCGGCGACTGCCGTGTCTGCGGCGAACCTGGCCGCTTCGCTCATCTGTTGCGCCTGGGCTGCTTTGATGGCGGCGTCTCGGTCGGCTTCGGCCTGTCCGATGCTGGCGTCTCGTTTGACCTCTGAGGTCCTGCGCACGCCCAGCGCTTCCAGATAGCCGTGCTCGTCCCGGATGTCCCTTATGGTGAAGGAGACGATCTCCATCCCCATGTTGGCCATATCGGTGGACGCCACGTCCCGGACCAGAGTGGCGAAAGCGTCTCTGTCCTGATATATGTCCTCTACGGTCATTGTGCCCAGGATCGCTCTCTGGTGGCCTTCCATCGTCTGTAGCGCAATTTCGGAAACTGCCTGAGGGGATTTCCCCAGGAACTGCTGCGCGGCTGTTCTGATGGCTTCCTCGCTTCGGGCAACTTTTACCTGCGCAACGCCATCTACGGAGACCGCCACGCCCTCTTTGGTGTACACCGTCTGTGTGTTGACGGTAAGAGTCATCACCTCAAGAGAAAGGATTTGGGCTCTCTGAAGAATGGGCAATACGAAAATACGCCCTCCCACCGTGACCTTGGGTTCGGACCCACCTCCGGATCGGATGATGGCCTGGTTTGGACCTACAGTGCGGAATCCTGGCATAATGGCTCTCCTTCAAGGCGTTGCCCATATTGTTGTTTGTCAGTTGCCCGATGTTGATGTAATCCTCTCACGTCAGTCCTGTTCTGGGACCAATCTGGCGACCTTCAACACATCACCGTAAACGGCGATTACCACCACCTCTTCGCCTTTCCTGATAACATCAATTTCATCGGAGGTGGCGGTCCACTCGTGGTCTGCGACCCACACCTTTCCCGATGGCGTCAGATCTGAGACAACCTCGCCCCACTCGCCTTCGAGTTCGCCCTCTTCAACGCTGATGTAAGCCGAAGAAGACCCACCATCCGACTTCGCCATTCGCACCAACAACACCAGAGACACGGTTGCCAGTCCAGCGACGGTCGCTATCACGAACGGGTTTACCGTTGCTCGCAGCTCTTCAATGTCAGGCGCGCTGAAGTAGCCGCCAAAGAGCAATAATGCGCCTATGACCACACAGACTATGCCGCCTATGCCGAAGATGCTCGTCCCAGGGCCGATGGTCTCAACGTAGAAGAACACCATAGAAAGCAGTATGAGGGCCACGCCTACCCAGTTGACCGACAGGTTTCCGAGTCCCAGGAACGCGAGGATCAGAGCGATAATACCGATCAGACCGGGGCCGATCATCCCAGGCGTGATCACCTCGACCAGGACGCCCAGCCCGCCGATCACCAGAAGCAAGAAAGCGATGTTCGGATTGGCAAGCACGTTGAGGATGTCATCCAGCACTGTGGACTTGATTTTTCGGATTTCCAACCCGGTGGACTGGACCGTCACACTGCCTGCGGCGGTCTCGACACTGCGTCCGTCAACCTGTTGGAGCAGGTCGGTTATGTCGCTGGCGATGAAGTCCGCTACATCGAGGTCCACGGCTTCCATCGCGGAGTATGATCGGGCGAGGGTGACGGTTTCCTCAAGGGCCTGGATATTGCGGTCTCTTGCCTCGGCAATGCTTCTGATGAAAGCCGCTGTGTCCTGATTGATTTTCTTTGCAAGGGTTTCGGGAATCTCTTTCCCTCCGGAATCTACGGGCGATGCAGCCCCGACGTTCGTGCCTGGAGCCATGACTGCGAAGTTGGCCGCCGCCATTATGAATGTGCCGGCTGAGGCTGCCTGAGAGCCGCCAGGGGAAACGTAAACCGCCACCGGCGTCTGTGCGCCGAGCAGGGATTCGACCATGTCGCGGGTGGAGCTTAATAGACCGCCAGGGGTGTCGAGTTCTACGATCAGTAGTTGGGCTCCGTCACTGGCGGCGCTGTCGATACTCCGTTGTAAATGCCTGGCGCTCAGCGGGTCTATGGGGCCTTCTATGGACGTGAGGGCTATGTGTTCACCTTCGGCGTTGGCGTTGGCCAGCAGCAGTTGGAGGGTAATTGAGGCGAGGACCGCCGCCAGTGTGACCCTGCGAGACCACATGCGAAGTCGACGCGAAGGTTTTGGTTGGGACTTTTGTAACCTCATTTATGCTGCTCCTATGCTCGTTCAGAAGAAAATGGGGTTCAGTCTCAAAAGCCTGGCTTGGGGTTGCCGATAGCCGCGAGTTAATCGTCGTGACGAGGATAGGCAATTAGCTACGCATGACAGGACAACGACAAGGTACGAAACGTGGCAAGTTCGCCACGGAACACAGTCTTTGGTTGCAGAGTCGAATCTGTTCACGTGCAGGTATCTGACATTCTAGTCTGTGCCGGCACGCGGGTCAATTCGAGGGAGATCATTGCATGACTCACGGCCTCTCCTGTCATTGAATTGCTTCCTGTGGTGTCACGGGCGCTAGCGTCAGACTATGGAGGCCGGCCTCCGATTTTTAGTGAGTAGCGCAGGCACAGGATGTTTTGTATCATGCCCTCAACATGTCCTGGGGACAGTAACAATGAGGGTGATAAATTGAAGATCAAGCAAATTCGAGCCGTCGAGATAGACATACCTCGAACGCCTCCCAAGTCTGAATCGCGTCGGCCCAACTGGAACACCCACGCGCGACGCGCTCTGCCCATCAACAAGTATCCTGAATTCTCCCGACTTCACGGCACGATGCCTGGAGCCAACACCAATGAGCAGATTTGGATTCAGGCGACTGCCGAGGATGGGACCTGGGGCCTGGGCCGAACGACCTTTGGCGAGCTAACCGCCAGTCTCGTCGATTATCACTTCGGACCGCTGCTGGAGGGTCGAGACTGCATGGCCCTGGAGTATCTTAACGACCTGATGTGGCGCTCGACTCAGAGATTCGGCGCAGGCGGCATCGCGACCGTCGCGCAGTCGGGCATAGACCTGGCCCTGTGGGATCTGAAAGGCAAGCTGCTGGACCAGCCGGTATATCGGCTCATCGGCGGCCCCTGTCGAGACAAAGCACTGATCTACTGTACCTCCGACGATCTGGACTGGTCGAAAGAGTTGGGGTTCAAACACTTCAAGGTGTCCAACCCCGCTCACTATGACGAGGGCATCGACGGACTCAACATCGTCGAGGAGAAGATCGCCAAAGCCCGCGAAGAGGTCGGCCCTGACGCCGAGCTTATGTACAACCCGGTCATGAGCTTCAACGTAGAATTCGCAGTTCGAATGGCCGAGCGATTGCGGCCCTACGGCCTGCGCTGGCTGGAGGAGCCGCTGGTTCCCACAGACCTGGAAGGGCACATCGAACTCAGAAAAGCCATCAACTGGGTCCCTCTGGCCACTGGAGAGGATCACCACGGACGTTGGACGTTTCGCCAGCTTGTGGAGCATCGGGCGGTCGATGTTCTCCAGCCCGATATCCAGTGGTGCGGCGGACTGTCCGAGGCGCTGAAGATATACACGATAGGCGAAGCCGCCGGACTCATCACAATACCCCACGCGTCCGCAGCCACCCCCTGGGGCCAGCATTTCTCTATCGCCATGCCAGAGGCGCCGCTGGCCGAGTTCTGGATGGGCAGCGACCCCGGCATACCGCTGGAGGAGGTCTGCCCCATACCCGGCATGCCCATGCCCAAAGACGGATACGTGGCGCCATCCGATGCCCCCGGATTCGGAATGGAAATCAAGGAAGAATGGATCACGCCCTGGGACCACACAAACGCAATCAAGGCCAGAGTGTCGAGTTGAATTCAGTTTGGATACTGCTCAAGTCTGGCAATACAGAAAATCGAGGAGATCGACATGCCCACAGGAGCGCAAAAAATAGCAGAGACTCTGATAGACGCCGGCGTTGATCACGTATTCGGCATACCCGGCGGCGCCACCGGCGCCATCTACAACAGCCTCTTCGACAAACAGGACAAGATGAAGGTGATTCTGGCGCGCCACGAGCAGTCTGCGTCGATCATGGCCGACGTGCATGGCCGTCTCACCGGCAAGCCTGCTGTGCTCATGGGGCAGGGAGCGTTCATCGGGACCAGCGGCGGATTCGGCATCATGGAAGCCCTCTTGAGCTATTCCCCGATGCTGGCGATCACCGACACCTCGGACACTGGATTCTGGCAGCTTGGAAACAACCAGGAGGTGTCCGGCGAATACGGCACCGGCGACCTGCTGTCTATCCTGCGGGCTATGACCAAATACACAACCCTGGCAACCACGCCCAATGAGGCTGTTCTTGGCGCTCAGCTTGCGGTGAAACACTCGATGGCAGGCGCTCCAGGCCCCACGGCCCTGTTGCTGCGCACCAACGCCTCTTTCGGCGAGTTCGACTCTGACGCTCAGGTGGGAACTCATGCCTCCGCAGGCTACTTGAGCAACGTGGAGATGGTGGCCCCTCCCGATGCCATTCAGAGATTGGTGGACGCTCTGGCCTCAGCCAAGAATCCGATCATCATTGCAGGCAACGGAGTCCATATTTCTCGCGCTCACCAGGAACTGCTGGAGTTGGCGGAGCAGATGGCGATTCCGGTCACCACAACTTACAAGGGCAAGAGCGCCATTGAAGAGACCAACCCCCTGTCGGTCGGACCAATGGGGATATACGGCATCGAGATGGCAAACCGTCAGGTCAGCGAAGCCGACGTGGTGCTGATTGTCGGCGCTCGTATGCGACCTCAGGACACCGCATCTCATCATCCCAATCTGCTCAACGCTGATCGCCAGCGCATCTTCCAGGTGGACATCGAAGGGCGCAATGCCGGATGGACAGTTCCTGTGGAGATGGGTCTCGTGGGAGACGCTCGCGCTGTGCTTACTCAGATTCTCCAGGTGTCCCGAGATCAGGGGTTGTCCACCAGTGAGTTGGAACCCAGAGTGGTGGCCCTGGCCCAACGCAAAGAAGAGCTTCGGTTCTTCAACGACTCGCCGGGTCTCACGGCAAACCTGAGCCCTGTGCAGCCGCAGCGACTGGTGAGACTCCTTCAGGAGAGCGTTGACCCTTCGACAATAATCACGCTGGACGCAGGCAACAACCGAGGGTGGATGTACCACTTCTATCAGTCCCAACAGCGGGCCACCTTCCTGTGCCCCGGCGGTATCGCGGGCATGGGATGGGCGATGCCGGCGGCAGTGGGAGCCAAGATTGTTCGACCCGACCGCCCCGTCATGTCCGTCTGCGGTGACGGTGGTTTTATGATGACCTCCAACGCCATATCCACCGCCGTGCAGTACCAGCTTCCCGTTGTGTTCGTGGTGCTGAACGACGGCGGCCTGGGCATGGTCCGGGAGAACCAGCGTCCCAACCTGATAGCCTCGGAGTTCGTGGACACCAACCACGCCAAGATGGCCGAGGCCTATGGAGGTTGGGGAGTCCAGGTGGACAACCCGAATGACGTGCCCGCCGCTATCCACGACGCCTTCCGCTCCGGCCAGCCGGCAGTGGTGGACGTAATAACAGACCAGTTCGAGCCTTTCGGCCAGTTCCGCGCCGGCGTCTCCGAGTTTTCTCGGCGGTAGAAATTGTTCGTGGCAACATATCGGAAGAATCCCGCGTGCCAGTTGTCACCGACATTAACAGTAGTGAAAAATCACCCCGCCATGCTGAACAGGGTGAAGCATCTGGTCGCGTGTGGGTCAGGCGTTGACTGCTGACGGCCAGATTCTTCACTGTGATTTAAAACGGCATGTTCGGGCGGCTTGCTTTCATCCCTATGACGTTTGCTAACGGCTGGAAGCTACCTCCAAAGTCGCCCTCTGCTTCCTGGTCTCTGATGTCCTGAAACTCGATACTTCCCAGACAAGCCAAAACTTGGCGGAAAACTGACATCAGAATTCCGGTAACCCTCAGAGACGGCGAATACAATTGGTCTATATGAAGCTGGGATGGATACCCAGTTCTTCCTGTTGCGGGTTGTTAAACAACAATGGGTAGGCACACCGAGAGGTCCATATGGGCTACATGGTGTTCTCGGCAAGAGTCATGAGAGATCATGAAATAGACCGATAATTCTCAACATCTGGCCAGAGCCTGGGGCGCAAATTCTGAACTTTAGCGCTGGATGTTAATCAGTTTCTATTTGCAACCAACGGAGGGTAATTGTGGCGCGCGTAATGATAATTGACGATTCTTTGTCTCAGCGAAGGGATATTCGAGGCATTCTGCAAGGAGACGGTCACGATATCTCTGAGGCCAGCGACTGCAGCGATGCCCTGGACATCATGGAGGCCGAGCCTCCCGACTGTGTGGTGTTGGGACTGATGGCCGCGAATTTTGACGGCATGCTGGCGTTGGACGCTCTTACGGAAAAGATGACCAGCCCCAATGTGACGGTCCTGACCTGTGACAACCAGGTCACCGCATACGAAAAATATTTCATGTGGGGAGCCAACAACGTGCTGGACCAGCCGCCTGATCCCAACGCCCTTCGGCAGGCCGTCAAGGAATCAGCGCTGGCAGCATAATGCCGGGCTTTCCAAGAACCCTCTGAGGAACGGTGATTTTGGAGCAAGCCTGCGCCGTTCCTTTATCTTTCAGCGCTCATGCTTCGCGACCTGCACTGTTGATTGCTGGCGTGTTCATGACGGTTCACGCCCAGCGATCGCGCCTTGATTAAGACAACATCTTGGCGGGAACATGCAATTATTGTGTCAGTTATGTCTGGATATTATTGTGTAAATGGTCCACATCTGTATCGAGGGGAGCGATATAACAGCCTTATGCGCTTTTTTGCATGACCACTGGAGTATGCCTGCATCTCACTGGACTGATACCTCGTTCTCGGTTAGAGCCACCAGAAACCAACAGTTGTGTTGGCGTAGTTCCCCCGGATTGCAAATACGTTAGAACTCTACTGACGTAATACACGGAAATGGAATTTGGAGGGTAGTTGTGGCTCGTGTGCTAATTGTGGATGATTCATTATTCCAACGCAGAAATGTGCGTCGCATCTTGAAAAATGAAGGTCATGAGATTCTTGAGGCATCCGACGGCGCCGAAGCTATGGGTATCATCGACTCCGATGACCCGGACTTCGTTGTGTTGGACCTGTTGATGCCGAACGTTGACGGCATAGGAGTCCTGACTTCACTGAGTGACAGGATGTCCAGCCCCACTGTCATCGTCCTGACCTCGGATGTCCAGGACAGCACAAAAAAGCAGTGCCTGAATCTGGGCGCAAGTATGGTTATGAACAAGCCACCCGATGCTGACGAATTGCGGCAGGCGGTCAATGGTTTCACAGTCGGAGTCGCGATATGAGCGTCACGCTTGTAACCACCGAACTGAATGACGCGCTGACTGAAGTGCTGAACATGGGTATGGGCAGGGCATCGGGAATGCTCAACGAGCTTACCCAGGCCCACGTCACGCTCCACGTTCCCGAAGTGAGGGTGATAACGCCTTCCGAGATCGACGAGAACATGGACGAGCTTGGCTGGGACAACATTGCCGGCGTCAAAATGACCTTCGACGGGTTATTTTACGGCACGGCGGCCATCGTATTTCCAGCGCCCAGCGCCGCTGCTCTGGCGGACGTGCTGACGGAAGAAGAGTCCGACGACAGCGATCTGGACTCGGTCCGAGTCAGCGTGTTGACCGAGGTTGGAAACATCATAATCAACGGCGTCATGGGGACTATCGGAAATTTCCTCCACGAGCCGCTGCAGTATGCTATCCCCTCTTTCGCTGAGGGCGACATTCAAGTGGTGCTGGGCGCCGACCAGATCAACCAGGACGCTGCTATTCTGATGGCCCGAGCCAGATTCACCGTCGAAGCCTACATGATTCTCGGCGACATCCTTCTGGTGCTTGAGGGCCAGTCTCTGGGGACTCTTCTGGATTCCATCACCGAAAGTTGGGAATCCGACGTTGTCTGACACCGCCCTGGTAGATGCGCAATTCATAGCCCTCGACTACATCCCGATGGGCGTCCTGGTCCTGAAAGACGATTTCACGGTGGTATTCTGGAATCGTCAGCTTGAGGAATGGACAGGCGTTTACAAGGATGCCATAGTGGGCAAAAGCATTCGTGATATGTTCCCTAATCTCAGGGAGCAGCGTTACTCAGATAGATTGGGGTCTGTGTTTTTAGGCGGCCCACCGGTGGTGTTTTCGTCCCGGGTCCACGGATACTTGATACCGGCCCCAACAAGGACGGGCGCGAACCGGATGCAGAACGCAATGATCACAGCCCTCCCTTCTGCCGACTCGTCAGATGCCAACTCGTTGGCTCTGGTGACCATTGAGGACGTGACGGAACTGAACACCAAGATTCAGGAGAACCGGACGCTCAAGGGCATGCTGCCCATCTGCTCGCACTGCAAGCGTATCCGAGATGAGGAAGGCGACTGGAACCAGATTGAGTCCTACATCTCCCAGCGCTCCGACGCAGTATTCAGCCACTCAATCTGCGAAACTTGCGCTCTCGAGTTTTATCCCCAGCTATCGGTGTAGCCGGGGCTGTGCGGACACGGAATTGCCCTTGCTCAGTCAGTCACTGAGCCTTCTTCTGCCAACCGATCTTGGACTTCTGTAAGAGTGTTCTGGACCATCTCCAATTCAGGGGCTTGCGCAGCAGTTAAGGCCTCCACGGCTCGCTGTAAGTGCGGTTCGGCGTCTTTCAGGTTTCCGTCTGAGATGTACACACTCGCCATTTTGTATCGGGTTGCTCCCTCTTCAAAGAGGTCTCCAGCCTCGTCGATAATAGGCAGAGCCCGGCTGAAGAATTCCAGAGCTTTGTCTTTCTGTCCCACAGCGAAGTAAACACCGGCGATGTCGTTAAGAGTGGCGATCAGGCCAGCCTGGTTTCCCACCTCATCCATAATTGGCAGAGTCCGGTTGAAGATTTCCATTGCCGTATCTCGCTGGCCCAGTGAGTTATACACATTGCCAATGGTGTTGAGCAGGACAGCCAATCCCGCCCGGTCTCCCAACTCGTTGGTTATGGCCAATGCCCGGTTGAAGCGCTCCAACGCATTTTCTGGCTGGCCCAGGGCATAGTAAGCTCTGGCAATGTTATTGAGTGTGGCAGCCAACCCAGGCCGATTTTCCACCTCATCCAGTATCTCTAGGGCCTGGTTGAAGAATTCTATTGCCTTGTCTCGCTGGTCCAGTGAGTTGTGGACCATGCCGATGTTATTGAGAATTGTCGCCATACCCGCTCGATCTCCCACTTCATCGGTTATGGGCAGGGCCTGGTTGTAGAACTCCAGCGCTTTTTCTACCTGGCCCAGATTGGAGTAAACACCGGCGATGTTATTGAGCGTTGTGGCCAGACCTGCCCGATCTCCCACCTCACGCCTTATGGGCAGAGCCTTTTCGAAGAACTCCAGCGCTTTTTCCTGACGGCCCAGTGAGCTGTGCGCCATACCGATGTTGTTGAGTGTGGTGGCCACGCCAGCGCGGTCTCCCGCTTCCTCTCTGATTCCCAGAGCCTGATTTAAGAACTCCAGTCCTTGTTCTTGCCGACCCTGAGCGAAGTAAACACCGGCGATGTTGTTGAGAGTGACAGCCAGACCAGTCCGGTTTCCCTCCTCATGGATTACGGGAAGAGCCTGGTTGAAGAACTCCAGCGCCTTATCCTGCTGGCCCAGCGAGTCGTAAGCCATGCCGATGTTGTTCAGCAGAGTTGCAGAGCGCCCTCTCATCCCGTGCTCTTCAAAAATCTTCAGGCCGATGTTGCTCCAGTCCAGTTCGTCATGCCACAGGCCGCGTCTTACCCGATAGATCCTTAGAGCGTAGATCATATCCAGCAATCGCTCGGATTTCTCAGCCTTTCCCCACGCCCACTTTATTTGCGGATATTCGGACTCTATCCTTTGCCAGTCTTCTCGGTTTTCATTGATCAGGGCCAGGTAGTGGTCCCAATGACGATTGGATGCTTCAGATGGCATCTTCTGCCGAGCGAGGTCAGCCAGAGTCTGGTGCAGGCTGAAACGTTCGCCAATCTTCTCCATGAGGGAGCGAGAATTGAGCAAGTCCAGAGTCTGGGCATTCACGCCAGCGACGGCAACCGCTGCGTCCAAGTCGAAGCTCTCCGGTTTGGAGGCGAAGGCCCCCAGGGCGTGGAAGGCGTTGACCGCTTCCTCTGGCAGGTCTTCCAGACTAAGGCCGATGATTTCAGACAGGGGTTTTTCGCTGGATGCGATGTCTCCCAGCCTGTGCTGGGCAAGTTCCAGCCTTCGGTTGGGGTCGGCCATATCGGAGAAGGCTTCAGCGCTCAGCCTTGGGAAGGCGCTGCGTTCCTGGGGAGCGAGATAGCGTCCCAATAACTCAAGAGCCAGGGGCAGGCCGCCTACGGCCTCGGCCAGCTTTTGGCCGGTTTCTGGGTCGGCTTCGCACACTGCGGGAGCGAGGGCCTTCAGCATTTCGAAGGCGGCGGACTCTTCCAGAGCAGGGATGTTTCGGGTTCCCTGCGGCCCGGCAAAAGCGTGGGCAATCTCCTGATTTCGGGTGGTCAGCAAGTGGGCGCAGTTGGGACCTCCGCACTTCAAGAGGTTGGCGGCATTGAGGTCCCACGCATCGTCGATGACCAGCAGCATCTTGCGATGGGCTATCGCGTTCTTGACGACTTTGGACCGCTCCTCCTCTGTGGGGATGCCGGTCACGTCGATTCCCACAAAGTCAGCCCAGGTTGCGAGATGCCTCATCACGTCGGCGTCCGGACCCAATCCTGCCCACAATATCCCGTCACTGAAATGGCCAAGAATCTCATTTGAGTTCGTCAGGGCCATCGCCAGCCTCGTCTTGCCCACACCCGCCATACCTTGCGCTGAGAGGGCAATGCTGTCTCCTGAGATAAGCCAGTCGGTCATATCACTGAGGAGTTGGTCACGCCCGAAGAGCCTGCTTTCAGATACTGGAGACACGCCAACAATGGTAGGGTTGTCGCCCATCCGTTCGATTTGACGTTCATTCGAACGGACGCTTTCGCGCTCAGATTGCTCTCCCACTCTCTTGGTGTCGGCCAGCGCCAGGTTTAATCGCGTTGCGAGCAAATCTTCGACATTTTTGAATTCCACGGGGAGGATGTCTTTGGCAAGGGTTCGAAGCCTCGAAGCAAGTCTGCGCAGAATTTCTTCCATGAGCGGGTCATCTTGCGCGTAGACGCCCTGGAGGTTATCCAGCACATCGTTGGTGAGCGCGTCCGCCATAGACAGCGCGGCGCCACACTCCGCGGACCCGATAAGTCGGGATATTCCGAGCCATGACGGATGCTCAGGCCGTATTCCAGCACGCTGGTAATGGGCGCTTGCCATGACTGCTGCGTTTTCATATGCTGCCTTGAGCTTGCGCCGCTTCAAGAAACCTGACATGCGACCAGTAACGATGCCAATGGCAAATTCGTCAGCCGCAGGGCCAAAATCTTTTGGCAATGTCATGTTCGTTCCCCACTTTCGCTGAGTATCCGAAGGGCGCTGATCCGATTATACCGGATACCCCTCGCTCAGGCTCGGCGGATGACAATGCGAAATGTCAGGGACGGCCGCAGATCAGGATGTTTCCTGCAACCCATCGGCCAGTTGTTGGCGGACCGTGAGCAATCGCTCCTGGGCTTGCTGGGTGTTGGAGTCTCGCAGAGCGCCGAAGATTTCGACCGCCTGGGCGAGATGCGATTCAGCCTCCGTCAACTGGCCGGTTTGGATATACACATTCGCCAGGTAGTATCGGGTCACTGCCTCGCCGTGCTGTTCGCCAACCTCTATTCTGATGGGCAGGGCGCGGAGATAGAACTCCAGAGCCTGGTCTCGTCGGCCCTGGGTGTCGTGGATAGAGCCCATGTTGTTGAGCGTTGTGGCCAGACTTGCGCGGTCTCCTGCCTCTTCCAAAACGGCCACAGCTTGAATGTAGTATTCCAGAGCCAGGTCCGGATGACCGAGGGAGTTGTATGCGCTCCCCATGTTGTTGAGGACGGTGGCGATCCCTGCGGTGTTGCCCATTTCTTTCATGAGGTCCAGTGACCGACGGTACAGGCCCAATGCCATCTCGGATTGGTTCAGCGAATGGAGGACGCTGCCCTGGTTGTTCAGAACTGTGGACATGCCTGCCGGGTCACCCAACTCCTCCAGCACAGACAACGCACGATTGTAGAACTCCAGCGCAAGGTGATCGTGGCCCAGAGATTCGTAGGCGCACCCCATATTGTTGAGTATTGACGCAACTCCAGCGTGTTCGTTGAGTTTGTCCATGATCGGCAGTGCCCGGTTGTAGAGTTTTAGGGCCTCATTTTGTAACCCCAGACCATCACGAACAACGCCTGAGTTGTTGATGGCGGTGGCGAGACCACGATGGTTTTCAAGCTCTTCCATGATCGGGAGAGTTCGGTCAAGGTATTCGCGGGCTGTGATCAGGTGACCCAGTTCGCAGTGGACGCTCCCCAGATTGTTAAGGACGATTGCGGCACTCTGACGATCTCCCAACTCTTCCATAATCGGCAGCGCGCGACTGAGGTTTGCAAGCGCAGTTTCCCACTGACCAAGGGCATAGTGAACGCGGCCCAGGTTGTTGAGGGCAGAGGCCATGCCCTCACGATCTCCGACATCCTCCAGGACCGAGACTGCCCGAGTGTAGAACTCCACCTCGTCCTGATGGTGACCCGATTCCGGAGGATCGAGGCCCAACCGAATGAGAGCGGCTGAGCCGGGGCCTCCCGTCTCATCGGAACCTGCTGTATGCAGGATTCGGTTTGTCCATTCCATATGCTCGCGCCGAAGGCCCCGTTGCTGTTGGAAGGGCTGCGCTGCGTTGGCCATAGCCGTGAGCCTGCCTGGGTCCTTCATCTGACTCCATGCCTGCCTGATCTGACCGTAGTCAGCTTCAATATCGGTCCAACTCTGTCTGCCTTCGTTGATCAGTGACAGGTAGTGGTCCCAATGTCGGGCCTGCGCGTCCTGGGGAACCTGATCTCTGATGTGATCGGCCACCACGGGATGCAGGGTCAACCTGTCACCGCGTCGATTCAACAGGAAACGCGCAACGAGCAGGTCGAGGGCGGCATCCGGGAGATTGGAAACAGCGGTTGCGGCGTCTCGTCCGAAATCTTCAGGGTCTGGAGCGAAGACCCCCAGGGAGCGGAGTCCGTCGAGAATATCAGCAGGCAGCGAATTCAGGCAGAGGGCCATTAGTTGTGGAAGCGCCACATCAGGCTCAGAGCCGGGGCCAATTACGCTCAGCGCCAGGTCTGCGCGCCCAATCGGGCCAGCCAGATCGGGGTCCATGTTGAAGGGGGCGCTGAGCTCTGGTGATGAAAGAAACCCGCCCAGCAGTCTCGCAGCCAGGGGCAGGCCGCCCAGGTTTTCGCTCAGTCTCCAGACGGCCTCAGGGTTTACAGAGTAAAAATCAGGAGCCAGGACCTGCAGCAGGTCGAATGTATCCAACGCCCGTAAGACATCTATCTGATAAGAGTTGTGTGGCCCGGCAAACGATCGGCCGATGCTCGAATCCCCCGTTGTCAGCAGATGACTGCAATTGGGACCGCCACACTTGAGGAAATTGGCAATACCGATATCCCAGGCGTCATCAATGACCAACAGCATCCTGCGATCAGCAATCGCGTCTCTGACAGCCAGAGCTCTGCTCTCTTCGTCAAGCAGGGAACTGACATCAATCCCAAGAGCATTGCCCCAGGCTGCCAATGACAGCATCGCGTCGTCGGACTGCCCCGGACTTGCCCAGAGAATTCCGTCGCGGAAACATTCTTTGACAACTTCCGAGTTGACCAGCGTCGCAGCCAGCGTTGTCTTGCCAATACCATGTGAGCCATGAAGCGCTAATATTGAAGGATCTATTGAAGTTAAATGCTTAATGATTTCACCTAATAGAGTATCTTGACCATATATTTGGTGGAGAGGAGATTATAGAGTACGGTTATTTGACGAGAGGTCAAATGAATCCCCATGACATGGCTTTCGTGGCATATATAGTCCTTTAATATATGGTGACTCACAAGGAATATACAAATAGTATCACTAAGTTGCAGAAAAGGCTATTGCATCGCCGTAACCCTCATATCCAGGATGAATCACTCAGGGTTGAGCAGTGATGCACTCAGAGTGTTTGATGCCAGGGACGCCGTAAGGGTATCGCAATGGTCTTTGTCAACCAATGCGCCAAACCAGTTGTGTATGCTGGAGGCTACGCTT
The DNA here is from genome assembly GCA_030743915.1 of SAR202 cluster bacterium. GTDB lineage: Bacteria > Chloroflexota > Dehalococcoidia > Lucifugimonadales > UBA1123 > UBA1123. Next base: position 16,388 of record JASLRP010000092.1, read on the forward strand.
TCACAACCACAGTGCCTGCGATCAGGTCGTGGATGCAACGGCGGTCCGATCGGAAGATGAACAGGACGTCCACCAGTGAGTAGAACGGGATGAGTCCCAGCGCGCCGTTCAGTACCATTCTCACCAGGACATTGGGCACGAACCCGCCGTTGCGCCCAGTTTCCACCATAACGATGCGGACGTTAAACGCCTTCTTGCCCACGGTCTGACCGGTTGTGGTAAGGAGCGTAGCCTGGACCAGGAACCACGCCGCCAGATAGACCACCAACAATGAAACGGAATCTAGGATGAAGAGTATGAAAAACATGGGGACAACGAGCGTCGCCCGATCCACAATTGATGCGATAAGGCGCGAGAGACGATCTGCCAGTATGCCCAATTCCTCGACTTCCGGGGCTGGCCTGGGCTGTTCGGGAACTTCCAAAGGCTCCATGAGCTGTCCGCAATTTCGACAGTAGAGGGCGTTGTCGGGATTGGCCGTTCCGCAGTTTGGGCATTCGACGGGCATGGAATTCCTTCGGGGCGTGGCTTAACGCCGTGCGCATTTGAGGTAACATGATAGCATTGGTCTAACGAGCGGCCCAAGAGAAAAAACAAGTATCAGGCTGTCAGGTTTTCAGGTGTCAGGCTGGCGGATGACAACTGTAAGCTACCGTCAGATCAAAACAAGGGGAAGAGCTAATGCGTCTCGAAAGCAAAGTTGCGCTCATTACAGGCGGAGGCTCCGGTATTGGACGGGCCTGCGCCGAGAGGTTTGCGAGCGAAGGAGCCAGGGTGGCAGTGTCTGACATCAGCCTGGAGCGCGCCCAGGAGACAGCGCAGTCCGTCACATCCCAGGGTGGCGAGGCCATCGCCATCACCGGAGACGTTTCTGTGGGCGATGAGGCCCAGAGCATGGTGACGGTGACTGTGGAGGCGTTCGGCAAGGTGGATGTTCTGGTAAACAGCGCGGGAGTCAGCGCCAGAAACGCCATGCCCGAAGGGTCGTCACCCGAGGAGGTCTGGGACAAAGTGATAGATGTGAACCTCAAGGGCACCTACATGGTGTCATGGCACGCCTTGCCGGAGATGGAAAAGGCGGGCGGAGGCTCGATCATCAACCTGTCGTCAGTCATGGGGCTGGTGGGCTATCCCGTGGGCATGGGCGGCGGGTTCAATCCGTACAATCCCTCGAAGGGCGGAGTGTTGCAGTTCACCCGCAATCTGGCCATAGACTCGGCGTCCAAGAACGTTCGCGTCAACTGCATCTGCCCCGGTTATGTTGACACCAACCTCTTGACTGCCCTGACCGAGGACGCCGAGGCCAAAGCCCAGCTTGAGGCTCGTCATCCCATGGGTCGCCTGGGCCAGCCCGAGGAGATAGCCTACGCCGCGCTGTATCTGGCGTCCGACGAGTCGAGCTTCGTCACCGGCACGCCCTTGGTAGTGGATGGCGGCTACACGGCGCAGTGAGGGGAAGTAACCGGGAGCGATATGCGCCTTGTGGTCGTAAGCCTAGGTGGTGAGTTCCAACAGTTGCCCGACTTTGATTAGAACGGCGGGCTAGTAAACCTGATACTTAGCAATCGCCTCAAAATCCAATTCTACGATCACGTTACTTTGTGAAGTACCATTTCTGGTGAACTTTATGAAGCCTAGGTCAGCCAGTCTGGTAAGTTCTCTAACAAAGGTGCGGCTAGTGACATCCCTGTACGCCGCCTGAACATAATCAGACTCTAGGAGATCAGGTAGCAGAATTCTTCGAGAGGGCTCCTCTGAGAATGGATCAAGAGGTTCCGTTTCATTCAAAAGATATTGCAGGAGTTGGTATTCCCTGGCATTCAGTAGTCGACGGCGCACTCCCGCTCGCTTGTTGTAATTTGCTACCAGCATTTGACGGTAAATTACCCGGTTTACCTTAGTCTTAATGAAGTTATTTATCCCAGCCAACTCACTAGCAAAGCCGCCTACTCCGAATGAGACGAACGGACCAACACCGAACGGATGACTAATTCTGCATTTCTGAAGTAGACGCTTGTAGTCTTGATCATTGCGATAGAAAAAATTTGAGAGACCATAGAATCCATGCACATTGCAATGAGATATAGTCAAATCTGGTGTATGAGTAAAGGGTGAATTAGGCGGCGCTCCTGCTGATCATTCCGTCCTCGACACCCTCTTGATCAGTGGGGATTGGGTACAATTTCTCTCCGCCCTTGACAGAACAACCCGACAACAGGAACTGCTGGGATGGTGACACAAATTCCAAAAAGCCACCACGTAGCCGGGTTCGACCAAACCAGTCTGAAAACTATACTGCTAACAGTCGCCACGACCACGTAAGCGACGCT
>JASLRP010000093.1 GCA_030743915.1 SAR202 cluster bacterium
GCCGGCGACCATCTGCGTCTCGAAGACATGGGTGTGGATGAGCCCGATGGTTTCACGGCGATGGCGTGGGTCAGTGTATCGGACCTCTCCGCGCTCCGGCCCATTCTGGAGCAGGAAGACGGCGCCACCGACGGACAAGTGTGGCTGGGATTGATCCCCGGCCAGAATCGACTGTATTCAACGATTTCCGGACTGGTCCACAGCGGCTCCGCCGTATTGACAGTTGGCACATGGCACCATACCGCAGTCACCTATAATGGCGAAGACGTAACGCTGTATCTGGATGGTGTTCAGGTAGGCAATCGGGCGGTCCAACTGGAACCAACTGACGCTGACTTGATCGTGGGCGCCAACAAGAACTTCACAGAGTTCTTTGACGGTTTGATTGACGATGTTGTCATTTACGATCGCGCTCTGGATGCGGAAACCCTCTACGGAATCGCTAACCCGCTCGACACCGGAATCGCCGACGCGCAAATTCGGTTCCGCCATGCCCGAGACGCGGACCAGAGCGAGAATGACGGAACCTGGGTTAACCTGAGTCTGGACTCGCCTGGAGCCAATTACTCCACATGGCAGATCCCGATCCCATCAGGTTTGGAAGGGCCGTACAAGATCGATCTGAAAGCCACAGACCGCGTGGGCAACGGCAGTTATATTCCCAATGTCTGGTCGGGCGACATCGACTTGATTGCGCCCCGAATAACCTTCGCCCTTGAACGAATTAACGACGCCTTTGCGCGTGTGCGCTGCGTTGCCGAAGATTACAACATCACCGACACCGGGTGGGTATGCCCTGGCGAAGGGTTGAACTTCATTCCTGAAGATGACCAGTGGTTCATTGATCTCGTCGGTGACGCCGTGAGATTTACCGGGCTGGCCAGTGACGCACAAACGATCCCATTCCCCGGCGGTGGCAACACGATGACCGCATGCGACCAGTTCGGAAGGTGCACAACTCAGACCATCAACTCGCCTGCAACACCAGACGAGTTGGTCGCAATCCTCGCGCCAGCCAACCAGAGCGTGTTTAACGGATTATCACCTATTGACTTCACAGTCTTCGGTCGCAGCGAACCTGAGCCAATTGGTTTCGGATTCACAATCCCCAGAGGAGTGGACCGGATCAGGGTGACCGCCAACGCCCAAACCATCGCCGATCTCAACTTTGGCAACCCGATCGAGGCTACGGCAAGTTTCTCGTGGACACCTCCGTCTCCGGGTGACTACACACTCGACGCCATCATGACAAACGGCCTGAACCAACAGATTGTTGATCCGGTCAATACGATTATCACGGTAGTCAGCCCGCGCCTGTCAATCTCCAAGTCTGTTACTCCCGACGCTGACCTGTTTGATGGTGATTCGATGAATTACACCATAACCGTCACCAACGACGGTAATGGCGACGCCGAAAACGTAAATATCACGGACACACTCCCTGCCGGCGTTGGCGGCAGTAACCTCGATACGACCGTCACCGTGGCGGCAGGCGAATCGCAGGTATTCAACATCCCTGCGGTCATGGCGCACGGTAACCAGAGCGCAACTATTACCAACACGGCTGCGTTCAGCCACTCTTCCGGCGCCGGAACTGCCGACGCAACGCTGGTTGCTTGCGAGAACCTTGTCGTCACCAATTCCATAGACGGTGGCCCTGGCTCTTTGCGTCAGGCAATCGAGGACGCGTGCAACGGGGCGATCATTGCCTTCGACGACAGCCACTACATCCAAGTATCCAGTAGCCTTTTCATCGACAAAGAATTGACAATTGACGGCTCCGGACACGACGTCTATGTCAGCGGCGGCTCCCGTTCACAGATTTTCAATATCGGGCCAAACGGCGACGTTGAGCTGAACAAACTCACCTTGTTCCTTGGCTACGCAACCCAAGGCGGCGGCATCTTCAACGACGGCCAACTCACGCTCGACGGGGTTACCGTGCGCAACGGGACCGCCTCAGGCGCCTCGGGCGAGGGCGGAGGGCTGCACAATACTGCGAATGGCTCGGTCACGATCAGCAATAGCACGTTCAACAACAACTGGTCGGACGCCCTGGGCGGCGCCATATTCAACGCAGGCTCCCTGACGACTTTCAACACTACCGTGTCCGGCAATACTGCCGACGACGGAGCAGGAATCTACAACTCCTCCGGGATGACGAACGCCAGCCACATCACCGTCAGCGGCAACCGCGCGAGGGGCCCCGGCGGCGGGGTGATGGCGTTGGACTCGGGCAAGATATTGCTCGCTAACAGCATCGTCGCCAATAACAACGGAGACGACTGCAACGCCCCGTTGTTCCTCAGCGTCAACAACATCATCGACGACGGCACATGCGGCGCGGCGCTGAACGTTGATCCTCGGATCGGCCCGCTTCGGAACAACGGCGGCCCGACGCAAACCCATGCATTGCTGTTCAACAGCCCCGCGATCAACTTTGCAGGCTCGCCCGAATTGTGCACCGATCCGAGGAGCGGCTCTCCGCTGGGAACAGACCAGCGCGGTTCGATCAGGTTCGGAACCACCTTTGGTCCAGGCTGCGACATTGGCTCTTTCGAATTCGACTTCGGGTTCGGCCCCTTCGACATTCCAGACGGCGACGTTGAATCCTTGGCAGATGCCATAATCGTCGCGAACGCCAACGGCTCTCCCGAAACCATCAACCTGGCCTCTGGAAGCGCCTATTTGCTGACCGGCGCTCTCCCAATCATCACCAGCGAGATCGTGATTGAAGGCTCTGGAGCAACGCTTAATGGCGACGACCAATACAGGGTATTGGAGGTGTCCGCCACAGGGAATCTAACCCTGAATGAAGTGACCGTGACTGGCGGGTTCTTCTCAGGCACTGCCGGCGGCGGCGGAATATTGAACGACGGCGGCACGTTGATTGTGAACAACAGCACCATCATAGGGAACACCGCATCCTTTGATGGTGGCGGAATCCGCAGCAATAGCGGATCGACTCTGGAGATCAATAACAGCACGATCAGCGGCAACTCCGCGGGATTGACCGGAGGAGGCATCGCCTACTCGAACTTCTCTGGCGGCGGCTCATTTAGTCTCAGAAGCAGCACGATAACTAACAACGTGGCCTCTGGAGCTACCCAACAAGGCGGAGGAGTCTTGTTCCACGTGTTCGCCAGCGGCGTTCCTATGGACATTCAGAACACGATTATCGCAGGCAACACTCGCGACTGCGGTATCACCATCAACCCGCCCACGTCCCTGGGATTCAACCTGATTCAGGATCTGACAGAGTGCCCGCTGACCTTGCTCGACAGCGACATCACAGGCGTCGACGCAGGCCTCGACGCTCTATCTGACAATGGCGGTCCTACTCAAACTCATGCGCCGTTGGCAGGCAGTCCCGCCATCGGCAATGGCGCCGCTGAAGAATGCGCCGACGCAGCAGGGAATGTTTTGACCACCGACCAGAGAGGTTTCCCGAGGCCGGTGGGGACCGCCTGTGACATCGGAGCGTTCGAGACACAGGATAGCGAACCTCCAACGCTAACAATCCCTGATGATATCAGCGTGGAAGGCGACACCACTGGCGGGGCCAATGTCACATTGCCTGCGGCCACAGCCACGGACAACATCGATCCGGCTCCCGTCGTGGTGTGCGATCAGTCCTCAGGTTTGTTCTTGCTGGGCGATACCACTGTTAACTGCACAGCGACCGACGCTTCAGGAAATTTCGACAGCGGCAGTTTCACAGTCACCGTCACGGACACGACAGACCCAACGATCACCGCTCCAGATGACGTCACCGTGGAGGCGGGCGCCTTAGGTCGCGCTTCGGGCATTGACTTGGGTTCGCCGTCGACATCTGACATCGTGGACGATGAACCTGAAATCACGAATGACGCCCCGGCGTTCTTCCCGCTGGGAACCACAACTGTCACTCACACCGCAACCGACCAGAGCGGCAATTTCACTACCGACACTCAATTTGTGGTGGTCAAGGACACTACAGACCCGACGATCACCGCTCCGACAGACGTAACCGTAGAAGGCAACGCAGAAGGCGGAGCGACGGGCGTCACGCTTGGCGACCCGACTGTTTTCGATCTTGCCGATCCCACACCGACCATCACCAACGACGCCCCGGCGTTCTTCCCTCTGGGCGACACTCTCGTCACCCACACGGCGACTGACCAGAGCGGAAACTTCGCCTCTGACACTCAAACAGTGACAGTCGTGGACGAGACCGACCCAGACCTGGCCATGCCAGCCAACGTTTTAGTTGAAGGAAACACGACAGGCGGAGCCAACGTTACACTGCCCACGGTCACAGCCACCGACATCGTTGACTCGGCGCCCACAGTGACCTGTGACCAGAGTTCGGGATTCTTCCCACTGGACGTCACGACCGTCAACTGCGCGGCCACCGACGCATCGACCAATTCTGACGTCGGCAGCTTCACGGTCACTGTCGAAGACACCACAGACCCGACCGTCACCGCGCCGACGGACGTGATCGTCGAAGGCAACGTCTCAGGTGGAGCCACTGGCGTCACCCTGGGGACGCCGTCAGCGTCCGACATCGTGGACTCTGCGCCGTCGATAACCGACGACGCCCCACTGTTCTTCTCGCTGGGAGTCACCACGATCACGCACACCGCGACTGATGGGAAAGGCAATTTCTCCACTGACACGCAACTAGTCACCGTCAGGGATACGACTGACCCAACCTTGACCACGCCTGCTAGCTTCACGGTCGAGGCGAACACAATCGGCGGAGCGAACGTCACACTGCCTGAGGCATCTGCCACCGACATCGTGGACGCCTCGCCCACAGTGACCTGCGACCAGAGTTCAGGATTCTTCCCGCTGGGCGTCACGACCGTTAACTGCACAGCAACTGACGACTCAACTAACTCGGACAGCGACAGTTTCACGGTCACCGTCGAGGACACCACAGACCCGACGATTACCGCACCTGCAGACAAATCCGTCGAAGG
>JASLRP010000094.1 GCA_030743915.1 SAR202 cluster bacterium
TCTCTTCCGTCCGGCGACTGCCGGGCTCTGGGTGTGACGAATGTTATCAAGCCACACGAGCTTTCGGCAATTGAGATCATGATCTCAGCAGGGCGGTGTCAAAAACTGACGGCTCTCGGCTCAGAGGGGGGATTGGCTAAGAAATCCTCTGTTTGGTGGCCAATGCCAGGTTGGTCCTGTGCAGAGACCGCAGCCCCGGAGCCTGCGACAACAGCGCCACCAGCAGCGACGATACCCCGACGATCAGATAGGTCATCGGCGCGATGAACACGTCCAGCGAGAACATCTCCGACTGGAACATGCTCAACAGTTCCACCTCCAGCAGGTAACCCAAGACCAGCCCGAGCAGGATTCCCAATGCCCCTCCCAGCATGTTCTCGATGGTCAACAGCATGTCCACTCCCAGTTTCGAGAATCCCAGAGCGCGCATGGTGGCAAGCTCGCGATTGCGCTCGATGATGTTGATAGTCACCGTATTGAATATGGCAACCGCGCCGAGGGCCACTCCGAATAGCACGAAGATTCCCACGAACTGGTAAAACAGAGACATCAACTCCTCGAAACTGCGTCGGCTCTCGTCAGGACGCTCGACCGCCAGCACGCCGGTAGTGGCGTGTAGTCGCTCCAACGCCGCTGTTGTCTCGGCGACGCTGTCAGGGTTTTTTAGCCTGAGCAGAGCGCCGGTGGCGTATGACGCTCCGAAAAGCGCCTGGACATCGGTCAATCGAGCGTAGGCCGCTCCCGACAGCGGCTGAGAGACCGTGCCCATAACCTGCTGCCTGGACGTTCCCAGTTCGGATGCCAATTCGATGCTGTCGCCTATCTCCACGTCCAGACTTCTGGCGAGACCTTCTGTCAGCCACAGACCTTCGTAGGTCAGCGGCTCGGCTCCCTGGAAGTCATCGAACCTCATCAGCCCTGAACCCTGAGCAAGCCCCGCGAGCAGCGTGTTTTGGGACACTCCCTGATGGGTCATGGTGATGGGCAGTTCCGCGATGGGTTCCGATTGGGAAACCTCGGCCCAACTCCCGTAGTAAGTCCCAACGTCGTCCGACCACGTGGGCTGAGTGAAGGACACCTTCATGTCGTACCGCTGAATCTCGTCGAACTGGACGGTGAAGGCGTGGCCCATAGAGTCCAGCATGCCGACCGATGCGATCACCAGCGCCACCGCCATCGCGACTCCCAACGCCGACGACAGGCTTCTGCCCCAACGCCGGACCAGGTTTCGCAGGGCCAGCCTGGGCGTGTACGGCAGGAGGCCCATCGGTATCAACCGCTCCAACATCTGAGTCCCGCCGACACCTGTGGTCCCTGGGCGCATCGCCTCCGAGGGGGCCATGTTCGCGGCGCGACGAGCCGGGACGAATCCAGCAATCACACACACGATCAGGCCAAGCATGCTGGCGATTGCCGCTATCTCAATTCGGGTCGCGATTACCACATAAGGAATGCCTATCGTGTCGGCGTACAACTCCGTGACATACCTGCCCAACGCCAGGCCTAGCGCGATGCCCAGAATATCGCCCGCCACCGCAATCACCACGGAGATCATAAGAAAGTGGCGCAGGACCTGACCGCGAGAGAAGCCCACCGCCCGCATCAGACCTATGAGCGGTTGCTGGCTCTGGATGGTGCGCACCAGCAGGACGTAGATCACCATTGCGGTGATTATCAGAAACATGATCGGCACCGCCACCGCAAGCTCGCCGAACCCGTCCAGATCCAGCTTCAACAGAGAGTAGCTAATCTGGTCCTCCCCTTGGGTAACGCTCTGGATACCGAAGGGTGACAGGGTTTCGGTGAGGCGATTTGTGACATCATTTGGGTCGGTGTCAGGCTTGAAGCGGACGACGATCTCGTTCATAAGATCGCCGGAACCCAGAAGTCGGGAGACCAGGGCCGCGCGCGCCATCACCACCGCAAACTCGCCCCTGCCGACGAACGGCTCCTGCTCACTGATGGCCTTCCAGATATACTCTGGACTGGTGAACGTCCCTGCGATTTCCAGGACGGTCTCTCGCCCCAGAACGACCAGCGACACCGAATCGCCCGGCCCCAACCCATAGTATTCCGCGAAATTG
>JASLRP010000095.1 GCA_030743915.1 SAR202 cluster bacterium
GGCGAGTGGTCGAGGCTGACGAGGCGAGTCACATAGGTTTGCTCAATCACCTGGTCCCGTGCGACCAGCTTCGCGAGAAAACTCTGGAGATAGCGACAACTATTGCAGGCAATCGGCACGAGTCTGTGCAGGGCGTCAAAGAACTTCTGCTTCAAGACAAAGGGGCAAACATGGAGCAGATGTGGGCGAACGAGCGAGAGTTCACGACCAAGAAGGTCATAGGTGATGGAGTTGAGGAAGCGTTCCCTGACTTCATAGAGCAAAAAGGCCGAGACTGAGATCGGCCGAGTTCTTTTTGAAATTATTGCGACAGAATCGTATTAGAACCCTAAATCCAATTTCGAGGTGAAAACGTGGTTAACGGAAATGGCAAAGGCCCGCTGGCAGGCATTCGGGTTATCGATTTGGGGCGGCATCAGGCCGGCCCCAGATGCGCGCAAGTATTGGCACGGATGGGGGCTGAGGTAATCAAAGTAGAGCGTCTCGGCGGCGAAGAGACTCGTTACCACTCGCCCTTCGTGCGCGGTCAGAGCGCCTACTGGGTGCAGTACAACACTGGCAAGAAGAGCCTGAGCATGGACCTGCGCAAAGAAGAGGGCAAGGAAGCGCTGCGGCAACTGGTCAAAAAATCCGACGTATTGTTGCAGAATTTCCGACCAGGGACTATCGACGTCATGGGATTTGGCTACGACGTGTTGAAGGAACTCAACCCTCGAATCGTTATGGTTAACGTTTCAGCCTATGGGCAATTTGGGCCGTATCGGGAAAAGATTGGATACGATCCCATCGGCCAGACCATGTCGGGCATAGCCATGATTACCGGAGAGGCGGATGCGCCGCCCACGCGGGCCGGAGTGCCGATCATCGACCGCACTACAGCTCTGCACGCCGCTTTGGGCACGATGGCCGCGCTATGTGAGAGAACGGAATCCGGCGAGGGGCAGGCCATCGACGTATGCCTGGCAGACACAGGGTACAGCCTGACCGAGATACCGATCTCGGCTTACCACGGCACGGGACAGGAGCCTAAGCGCGGCAAAGGACCGGAGGGAGCGCCAGGAGGCATCTATCCCTGCAAGGACGGTGGCTGGGTCCTGGTTACTGCTGGAGACCAGCACCAGTGGCATCGAGTATGCAACGCCCTGAACAAGCCCGAATGGCTGGAAGACCCGCGATTCACAACTCGGCCCGAACGCACGAAGAACAGGGACATCGTAAACGCGGCGATGGATGAGGTGTTGTCCAACATGACGATGAAAGAGGCCATCGACCACTTCACCAGGCACGATGTCACGGCGGCGCCGGTAAACACTATCGCCGAAGCCGCCGAGGACCCACACCCCTGGGAGCGCAGAGCTATGGTGGAGGTGGATGACTTCCAGGCTGGCTCAATCGCGGTGTCCGGGGACTTCTGGCACTTCAGCAGGACGCCTGTCGTTGTTGGATCGGCCCCAAGAGTTGGCGAACATAACGAGGACGTGTTAGGCGATATCGTTGGCTACTCGGCAGAGGAAATAGCCGATCTGTACGACAAGAAGGTGATCGCCAACTTCGACCTGTATGACGAAGTTCCCGACTGATCGCCGGCTGGCGTCGTCGCATGCTTATCAGCGATGAAGAACTCGCCCGGTATCAACCAGGGGAGACGCTGGGCGAGGGGGCGGACCTTCAGGTGTTCGCGGGCAGGAATCGTGACACGGGCGCTGATGTCGTTCTGAAGCGCCCGCATCCGACCCTCGTGTCCAGAAATCAGCATCACGATGTTGAGGCCACGACTCACGATCTGGTCCGGATCAGGTCGGAGTTGGGCGGCGAGATTGCCCATGTGCCCAGCCTGTTGGGCGTTTCAGGTCCGAAAAATCACGACTCGCTGTTCGGGGACTCGTTGGGTAATGAGTACACGGTCACGGTGGAGTCTCGGGCTAGAGGCGTGCCTCTGGTCGGCTCGGTGGTCGATGGTCTGAGGAAACATCCCATCGGCCTGCCCATGAACCTTTTCTGCCTCAGCTCGTTGCAACCTCATGCGATTCGGGGAGAAACGCCGCTCCTTCTAGACATCCTTGAGACCGTCGGTGTGTTCTATGAGGTGGGCTATCTTCTGATGGACATGCGCCCACAGAATGTATTCTATGCGCCCGAGACTGGCGAAGTCTCGATAATCGACGTTGGCGATTTCCGGGCGCCACGCGAGGCGACACAGAGACACCCGCCGTTGGACATCCACGAAATGCTTCTCGACCTGCTCAGGTGGCACCTGCCAGCCAATGATCCGCCTCTAGAAATGGATTCGTGGACTCAATACACTGAGCCTTTGAGGTCTCCACAGTTTGAGCGAGCGGTGGACGACACAAGGCGGTTGTTTTCCAGCGAGGAACTCACGGACGATCGGGCGGTGGCGATGCGCATTCTCGACCGAATAAAGGTTCGTGGGTATTCAGGCATATCGGAATTCAAGAATGACGTCAAAGGATTTTTCGAACTGCGGAGACGGCGAATCGCCTCATCGCCCGCCCTGCTTGCGCAGATGGAACTCTGGAAGCAGGGCATGGCGATGATGCGCGATGGCTACTGGAGCAAGTTCTTGTTCTCCGCCGACCCCGATCTTGCGAGTTATGAGACCGCCGATTCGTGAGTCGGCCTGGAATCCTTATACGAAAATATCCTCCGGCAGAAACGCCGATACCGTGACGTTGGGCAGGTCCACGATGTTGCTGACCTTCAGGTCCACGGCCACGCTGCATATCACATACGCCTGGACGCCGGAGTATCCGCGCTCCTGAAGAAGCTGGATCATGTTGATCAGGGCGTGACGGGCGGCCAGCGTCAGGTCTTCGCTCTCGTTGGTGCCGTCCTCTCTTAGGGGGAAGCCCATCGTCGCGATGAAGTTTCGAGGCGCGGCCCACTCAGGAGGCAGGAAGTATCCGGGATGGGAGAACCGAGGATATCGGATGTGCTTTGCCGCCGCTTCGCCTTTTTGCAGGTGGAACTTGACGATGGCAGTCGCGCCCATCTCGATGGCCGTGATGCAGCACTCGGAGTCTCCCTGGGCAAAATGGCCGTCTCCGACTGAGTACAACCCGCCCTCGACATTCACCGGAATGAACAGGTGGGAGCCTTTGGTGAGTTGCTTTGCGTCGGCGTTTCCGCAGTTCTCCCGAGGAGGGGCTGTTCGCACGCCGTTGATGGCTACTTCGCCGTCTGGCGGGACGGCGTCTTCAGGATCAGGAGGCATCGCCGAACCGCCACGTTCAACCAGATCAGCTTCGCGCCGTGTCCATTCGTCCAGCATCTCGTGGGATGGAGCCAGCCCCGCCGTCCCCATGAATGAGCCGTCGGGGATGCGAACGCCAGGAATCTGAGGAGAGGTTGCCCAGCCGTCTTCTATTTGCCAGTGGGCCAGATACGGCTCGGTGTAGATGTCCCGCAGGAACCCCGAGCCGGGCCGGATGCGGGTCCAACCCCTGGGCTGGGCGATGACGTCAACGTACTCGATCTCAAGCAGGTCTCCGGGTTCGGCGCCCTTGATGTAAACCGGGCCGGTCAGCGGGTGCCCTACTTTCGCGTCAAACCCTGCAAAGTCGTCGATCGTCGTTTCGGGTTTGATCTGCCCGTCGGAGGCGTCGCGGGTCTCCAGAAGAATCTCCTCGCCGGGTTCAACCTCTATTATCGGCACAACGTCTGGGTGCCAACGGTTATGGCCCTTGTTTGGATCGTCTCGGAGCCGTTTGTTCCTGTCTATTGTGACTTGTTTCATGGTGTTGAAGCTCTCCTGGCGACGCTATCAGGCTACAAAGAAATTGTCGTCCGCCGATTCCTGCGGCTCGTAGCCGAGAACCTCTTTCGGGTGGGATAGGTCGCGGTAGTTCCACTTGTTGTTGGACACGGCGAAGAACACGTCGTATTTGACAGAATCCGGAGCGTCGATGCACAGTTGGAGCATGTTGGAGATGTCTTTGTGGCCCAGGTAGATGGCGTTCTCCCTAGTGGTGCGGGGCCGGTTCCCACTGGTTACCGAGCCGATGCGGACGCAGATGATGGACATGTCGTAATCATCGGAGAAGTGACGTCCCAGGGCTTCTCCCCACACTTTGGCGGCTCCGTAGAGCGCTTCAGGGCGGATCTGCTCGTGGGTTATCATGGGGAAGTCTTCGGGAACATCGTCGTAATTGCCGTCAGCTATTTCCTTATACGGAGACACGAACTCAAACCCTCGAATGGCGTTGCCGCTGGAGGCGAAGACCACACGCTTGACTCCCGCCTGTCTCGCGGCCTCGAAGACGTTATAAGTCCCGACCACGTTTCCAGCGTGCTGGCCCTCCCAGTCCTGGGACCCGAGGTACGCGGCGAGATGCACGACGATGTCCTGGCCGTCAAATGCGGGCCTGATCGCGTCGAAGTCGGCGATGTCTGCCTGATGGTTTCGGACTCCTTCTACATGGCTGCGATTGAGCGCGGTCAGTTCGTATCCGCCGAGTTCTTGAAGGTGATCTTTCAACAACCCGCCTATAAGTCCGCTCATTCCTGTTATCAGCACTTTCGTTGCCATTGGTCAAACTCCTGAGATGTGTTGTTCAGCGTCCTGCGCCCGACTTTGCCGGGCCCCCATAACTGAGTGGTTTGTGGCTCGTTATAATATATGCAGCCAATCGCATTGCGACTTCTGGCGTAGGGATTCATCGCGCCGACGCATGGTTGCAGTCGATGGGAGATGAGGGGCCAGTGTCCGATAGTTAAACGGGCTTCAATTTGGTTGTCAAGTCTGCGGAATTATCATCAAGAATATATAATAGAGAGTGTGGCGGAGCGGCGCGCTTGGAACGAACTCTGATTCTCGGAACGCTGGAGGCGCAACTAGGTGTTCGCCTGATTCCGTCAACACTGAATCCTGAAGTATCATATACACCGTATTCTCAATAACAAACTCCAATCTCCAAGTTCAGGCTTGGAACGGTGGATGATTCCACATGATGAGCCGATATTGAGAAAAACGGAACTAAGTTGAAACAGTAGAACGCCTCTGTTATTGTTCTGAGGCATCATCCTGTCCATAATTTTGAGAAGGCGGACATGATCAATCGCGAAGAACCCCCAGACGCAACGGAAAATCAAGAAGACGTTCAGGGCACGACTCGATTCCAGGGTGAATTGAGCGATGCTCCTGTTGCCGCAGAAAGAGAACTTGGAGACGAGCCTACCGATACGGTGCGCGAGTATCTGAGGTCAATCGGACAACACGCCCTGCTCACGGCCCCTCAGGAACTTGACCTGGGACTGACTGTGGAGCGATGGGTGCTGTTGAAAACGCTGCGCAAAAAATTCGAGGAAGAGGAAGGACGACCAGCCTCTCCCACGGACATCGTCACAAAGATATACGACGAAGTGACCTCGGAAGAGGAATTGCTGAAGATACTGGTCGAGATCGTCGGGCAGGGCGTGAACGGCCATGCGGTCTGGGAGCTGCTCACCAGTTCCGATATCCGAAGCACGCTGGACGACCCTTTGAAAGAGCCGACGCGCGACAGCGTTGCCGAAACCATGAACATAGAGGTGACCGAGGCGGCATCGCGAATTTCGTCGCTCTCAAGGCATGTGTCCCTTCTGCCGGATTCGACCGTCAAGACTTTCAGCAAGATCGGTCCAATCCAAGACGGGGAGACTGCCGCTGACTCAGAACCCGTTGCCGAGGCCATCAGAGACGCTGACCGTGAGGTCGAACGCTGGTGGGACAACATCGAGGCGGGAGGGAAAGTTGCCTCCGAGCGGCTTACCAACTCCAACCTGCGGTTAGTGGTGTCCGTGGCCCGTCGATACCTGCGACGCGGCCTACCTCTGTTGGACCTGATTCAGGAGGGCAACCTTGGCCTTATGCGGGCGGTGGAAAAGTACGACCCGCACAGGGGCTACAAGTTCAGCACCTACGCGACCTGGTGGATTCGTCAGGCGGTGACCCGCGCTCTGGCAGACCAGGGCAGGACCATTCGACTGCCGGTTCACGTTGTTGAACGGCTCCAGCAATTGAACGCCGCCGAGCGCAAACTCACACGAGCCAACGACCGCGACCCGACTCACCAGGAGTTGGCGGACGAGTTGGAATGGCCTGTGGAGAACGTCGAGAACCTGATGCGGCAACGGCAGAACACCGTCTCGCTGGGCACTCCGGTGGGCGAGGAAGAATCGACGCTGGAAGACTTCATCCGAGATGACAGCGGCTGGACTCCCGACGAAGTAGCGATGCGGATGCTCACTCGCGAGGATGTCATCCAGGCGCTGGAGGACCTGCCTCCGCGACTGAGGATGGTGCTGGCCCTGCGATTCGGATTCGTCGATGACCGGCCCCGGACATTGGAAGAGGTGGGCCAGGAGCTTGGCGTCACAAGAGAACGGGTGAGGCAGTTGGAGAAGCAGGCGCTCAACCTGCTCAGGTCGTCGGGCAAGATGCCCAAACTGGCGGAGTTGGACCGCGAGACGTAGTCTTTTCAAGCCGCGAAGAACGAACTTCAAGATAGCGCAGGGGCGGGTTTCATACCTGCCCCTACGTGTGTCTGGCATCCCCCACGGCTAAGCACAGAAATCCGGACCCCTATCTTTAAACGTCCAACGTTACCTGTATTGCCCATTCGCCATTGTGGTGAATCATGAAATCCCGGTTTGTCGCCAGCCGAACTTCGGACCTCAGGGAGTGCCTGTCGCGGTCAAAGCGTTCGCCCACACAAAACGCGGACAACGAGTGATGGGCCTCGTCAACGGTGATGTTGATCTCTCTTGGAAGAAACCCGTCAGTGTTGTACCTGAACAGCAATTCGTTGAGCCAGTCAACCACGAGTTCGTCCATATTGCGTGCGTCGATCTCTATACTGATCGACTCGCGAGCCTGGACGCGCATGGTATCGACGATGAGGCTGAACATGCCTTCGGCGAGCGATGCCAGAGCGTCTGCTAGTGTGGCTGCAGTGGCCAGCGCTGCCACGTGGGAGTCATGTCTGGTTATCTGATATCGGGCCATGGGTGGTCAGTCGCTAGCGGCGATCTGCTCTGCGGGAGATTCCTGAGAGTCGGGCGCGTTGGCCTCTCGGAAGATATCTGCCACCATCTCGAAGGAACGGGTACGGTGCTCGAAGTAGTAGCAGTTGGTCACGATTGAAAGCTCGCCCGTTTGGTAGCGCTCTGCTGCCGCCAGGATTCCCTCCTCCACCTGTTGAGGATTGCCCTGGATGAAGGACGCTGTTTCTTGTTCCTGGTAGGCTACGGCTTCGTCGGGAAGAGGCCAGTTGACGGCTTCCTCGGGGGAAATTATCCCATCTGTGCTGAGGCCCATCGCTCTCAACACTTTGGCGATGTCGCGGCTGGAACCGATGAATTTCGCTTCCTCCTCAGTGGGGGCGCAGAGGACCTGGAGCCCGACGCCGACCTTGGGTTCAGACAGGTACACAGAGGGCTGGAAATTCTTGCGGTAGAGTTCGCAGACCATCGGACCGTACTCTGCGGTGTTGCCGAAGAAGTCGGCGAAAGAGAAGGGCAAGCCCAACTGGGAGGCCAGTCTCGCGCTGTAATCGCTGGAACCCAGCAGCCACACTTCCGGAACGGTCTCGGGCGCTCCGCCGGGCAGCGCCGTGATGGCCCCCAACTGGTGTCCTTCGGGAAGCTCGCCGTGAATGAATCCCATCAGGTCCGAGACCATCTGAGGGAAGTGCTGGATGTCCATCGTTCGACGGGGATAGCTCAGGGCGGCGGCGGTCAGCCTGTCGGAGCCGGGAGCGCGTCCGATGCCCAGGTCAATCCTCCCTGGATAGAATGTGTCCAGTATTCGGAACTGCTCGGCCACCTTGAGGGCCGAGTAGTGGGACAGCATGACCCCGCCGCTGCCCACTCGGATCGTGTTGGTGTTGGCGGCGATCTGGCCTATCAGGATTTCAGGGCTGGCGCCGCTGTAGGAGCTTGTGTTGTGGTGCTCGGCTACCCAGTAGCGCTTGTAGCCCCACTCTTCGGCCATTTGGGCAAGTTTGACCGATTCGGTCAGCGCCTCTCTGGCATTCCCGCCCTTCCTGGTGGGGGACTGGTCAACGACGCTGAGAGTTATTTCAGATTTCGATGGCATCGGGCATTACCTCTTACCGGTTGAAGTTAATGTATATCCCATGCGCATCTGGCGCAACCGCGTCTTGCGAAGGCCATACGCCGATGCTAGGATTGTCGGGCCTTAATATGTTCAGATTCTGACGGCTGAAAGTTAATCGCTGAAGGCGGCTTTGCGCCAAATGATTCGCCTTTTAGTTCAGTTGGATGACTGTTGGTTCAAGAGGGTCTAAAAGTGCAAAGCCCCGTCAGGCCAGTAGTTTATTGGCGCAATAGGGCCATCTCGTATAGGCTATTAACCTTGCGGAGATAATGACAAATGGAGAACGCTATTTACACCCCAGAGGGCTACACGGATCGAATACGGCAAGAACTCGGAAACTGCCTCATTGAGACGAATATTTCTCAAGGTGAGAAGTTCATTGGCAAAGCACGGGATCGATACGATCTTGGGGATCGTATGATACTCATTACCGCCGACCGACAGAGCGCCTTCGACCGGGTGCTGGCCGCTGTCCCCTTTAAAGGTCAGGTCCTCAACATGACGAGCGCATGGTGGTTTGAAGAGACCCGCCATATTGTGCCAAATCAGGTTCTATCCATCCCCGATCCAAACGTCACAATTGCCAAAAAATGTGCCGTCTTCCCGATTGAGTTCGTGGTGCGTGGATACATCACCGGAACCACGAACACCTCCCTCTGGACGGTCTACCAGAGTGGTCAGCGTCAATACTGTGGCATTGATTTGCCCGACGGCCTAACGAAAAACCAGAAGCTCCCGACGAATTACCTCACACCGACCACCAAGGAGGCGGATCACGATCG
>JASLRP010000096.1 GCA_030743915.1 SAR202 cluster bacterium
ACCAGCTAACCTGTATCTTCGTTGATAATGGGCTGATGCGCCGCGAGGAACCGGAGCGTGTGCGGGCGACATTCGAGCGTTACTTGAAGGTCAATCTGGCTTACGTGGACGCGGCTGAACACTTCCTCGGAGCGTTAAAAGGGGTTGTTGACCCGGAGCGCAAACGCAAGATAATCGGCGAGGAGTTCATCCGGGTTTTTGAAGAAGAGGCCGCAAGACTGGGCCAGGTGGATTTCCTCACCCAGGGCACGCTCTACCCTGACGTGATCGAGAGCAAGACCTCTGAAAGCAAAGTCTCAGCCAAGATCAAGACCCACCACAATGTCGGTGGCCTGCCCGAACACATGCGTTTGAGTCTCGTCGAACCTCTCCGATACCTGTTCAAGGACGAGGTGCGAGACGTCGGCATTGAGATGGGACTGCCCGAAGAGATGGTCTACCGGCAACCCTTCCCTGGTCCCGGCCTGGCCATAAGGGTAATGGGCGACGTCACGATAGACAAACTGGAAACTCTCCGCGCCGCGGACTGGGTGGTGATGGACGAGGTGAAGGCCAACGACCTTTATCGAGAACTGTGGCAGTCTTTCGCCGTCCTTACCGAGTCGCGGACTGTGGGAGTGTCTGGAGACTATCGCACTTACGACCACGTGGTCGCCATCCGAGCCGTCACAAGCGAAGATGCGATGACGGCAGATTGGGCGCGATTGCCGTACGATGTTCTCGCCCGAATATCCAACCGTATTGCCAATGAAGTCCCAAATGTTAATCGCGTCGTGTACGACATCACAAGCAAACCCCCCGGCACCATTGAGTGGGAATAGCAGTTGGACTTCGACGACGAAATACTCCTGGATGATGAGCTGAAAACGGCCCTTGATGGCCGTTTTTTGAGCATTGACGATGTGACCTCAGGCGATCAGTTCGGAGGCGTCAGTTACCTTCTAAACGGCCAACCATTCGCAATCCTCATGGAAGGAGTCATAGCTCTGAGATTGGCTCCTGAGACGATGCAGAAAGCTCTCTCGCTGGCCGGGGTGTCGCCCTTTAGGCCACCGTCACTCGACAACCCCCTCCGAGGATGGCTCCAGTTCGTGCTATTGCTGCCAGAAGACATTCCTGAGCTTGACGGTTGGTTTCAGGCAGCGATGGAGCAAGTCAGATGAAAGTTCTCGTCGTCGGTAACGGAGCCAGGGAACACGCAATCACATGGAAGCTGTCCCAAAGCCCTTCCGATCCGACACTCTTCGTGGCCCCAGGCAACGCTGGAACCGCCGAGATAGCAGAAAATGTCCAAATCGGCGCGGAAGATATCGAATCGCTGGTCCATTACGCGAAATCCAATGACATCGACCTGACTGTCGTAGGCCCGGAGATGCCACTGGCCGCTGGAATCGTGGACAGATTCGACGAAGCCGGACTCCCCGTTTTTGGCCCCACTCAGCGCGCCGCCAGAATCGAAAGCAGCAAGATTTTCGCCAAAGAGATCATGGAATCTGCTGGCGTTCCAACTGCCGCTTCAAAACACTTCGACAACACCGCCGACGCATTGAATTACATCGAGTTGGCAGAACCTCCGTACGTGGTCAAAGCAGACGGTCTCGCTGCCGGAAAAGGCGTGATCATGGCTCCGGAGCGGGCTGACGCCATCACAGCAATTCAAGACGTGATGGACCACAAGATATTCGGAGACTCGGGGAGCACGATTCTGATTGAGGAGTGGATGACAGGCCCGGAAGTCAGCGTGTTCGCTTTCGTCGATGGTGAGTATGTTTCCCCGATGGTTGCCGCTTGCGATTACAAACAGATCGGCGATGGGGACACTGGGCCGAACACTGGAGGTATGGGAAGCTACAGCCCTCCGCCCTTCTGGAACGACGCTCTGGACGACGAAGTGCGCAGAAGCATCGTCGAACCAGTGGCAAAAGAACTCTCCAGAGTCGGATCCCCATATTCGGGCGTGTTGTACGCTGGGTTGATGCTAACGGATTCAGGCCCCAAGGTGATCGAGTTCAATTGCCGATTAGGAGACCCGGAGACCCAGGTCATTCTGCCGAGACTTGAAAGCGACCTGCTGGAGATCGTCCACCGCGCCGCGCTAAGCGAGCTTGAACAGACAGAAATCGTGTGGAACGACCTGGCATGTGTGGGGGTTGTGTCTGCCTCGGGCGGATACCCAGAGACGCACAGAACTGGCTTCGAAATTACTGGCCTGGATGCCATTGATCCTTCGGCGACAGTGTTCCACGCGGGCACTCAACCCACTGAATCGACCAACCCGGTGACCAGCGGTGGTCGTGTGCTGACTGTCACCGGCACCGGAAAAACACTGGCGGAGGCGACCGCCGCCGCTTACGATAATACTGCCCGAATCGCATTCGATGGCCGATACCATCGGACCGATATCGCGGCGAATCTGTGAGGTAAAATAATGGCTCTGGTGGCTGTGTTAATGGGCAGCGCTTCCGACAAAGACGCGATGCAGGAGACTTCTGACGTTCTCGACCAGATGGGAATTGAACACGAGGTTGAGGTAATGTCTGCACACCGAACTCCTGAGAAAGTCAAAGCATACGCAGAATCAGCCCGCGACCGAGGAATCGAGCTGATAATCGCGGGCGCGGGAGGCTCCGCCGGACTTCCCGGCGTTGTCGCTTCCTGGACCACTCTGCCCGTTATCGGCGTGCCCCTGCCTACCAGTGACCTGAATGGTGTGGATGCTCTATACGCCATCGCCCAAATGCCTCCCGGAATTCCGGTGGCCTGCGTCGCGGTCGGTTCCTGGGGAGCAAGAAACGCGGCCTTCCTGGCAGCCCAAATTCTGGGCATCAAGCGCCCTGAGATTCAGCAAAATTACGATAGCTACCGCGAAGGGTTGAAGTCCCGTTAAATCATCGAGATTCGGTTACCTTCAGACAATCAAGGAGGAACGCAACATGACAGCGATCAGCGAAACCAGCCTGCCAAATCCCTTCCATTCCGGCAAAGTAAGAGACACCTACACCATAGATGATGACACGTTGCTGATGGTTGCGTCCGACCGGATATCGGCGTTCGATGTTGTGCTGCCAACCGGAATACCTGACAAGGGCGCGGTTTTGAATCAAATATCAGCGTACTGGTTCAACCATACATCCCATTTGATTCCCAACCACCTGATCGCTTTGGCGTCGGATCGCCCGGACCTGGACATCCCGCCAGAAATTGCCCGCATGGCGATGGTGGTAAAGAAGGCTCAACGATTGGACGTCGAGTGCGTCGTCCGTGGCTTTATCACCGGGTCGGCATGGTCCGAGTATCGCAAGTCCGGCACCGTGCAGGGCAAGCCGATGCCTGAAGGATTGCGTGATGGCGACCCGTTCCCAGAAGTGTTGTTCACTCCAACAACAAAGGCTGAGGTTGGACACGATGAAAACATGTCCTTCGACGAAGTTATCGACATGGTGGGAGCGGACATCGCAAATCAACTTCGTGACAAGACAATCGAGGTCTTCGAGTACGCCCGTGATATCGCCCGATCAAAAGGAGTCATTATCGCAGACACCAAAATGGAATTCGGATTAATCGACGATGAACTCATTCTTATAGACGAGTTACTGACTCCCGATTCCAGCCGATTCTGGGACGCTCAAGGCTACGAGCCTGGCAAGTCCCAACCCAGTTTCGACAAGCAATTCGTTCGCGACTGGCTTAATGAAGCAGGGTGGGATCACGAACCTCCCTCGCCGGAACTTCCAGATGAGATCGTCGAGAAAACGCGTCAACGGTACATCGAGGCCTACTCGAAGTTGACAGGAGCGACCCTCAACTAGCACAATTCATATATCCCCTTATGACTAGATCAGCATCCAGCCGATGCTCGATATCAGGCTGATGCTATCGGGGCGTGGGGCGCAACGGGCGAAAGAACGAAACCAGGGTGTGAAGAAATATGGCATCGAGAGCCAGAGGCAAAAACCGACCGTCGAGAACTCAGGTGCGCGCGGCGCGGCGCTCCAGGCGACATCGACGCAGGCGATTCTTACGATGGTTTGCCGGCGGCGCCGTCGGTTTTGTCGCGCTCGCTTTCATCCTGTCGTTGTTCATCGGCGGTCTTCCACTGCAAAACTTGTTTGGTGGCAGTGACGCTCCCGATGGCCCTGGCGTCAGATTTGCCGAGCAGGGAGCAGAGCACATTACTCCCGGCCAAGAACATGCCAGTTACAATTCTGTGCCCGCCACGTCTGGTTGGCACTTCGCTCAGCCTTTGGCGCCTGCAAGGTGGGGCGTTCATGAAACCCCACTGGCGGACGAAGTCTTGCTCCACAACCTTGAGCACGGATACGTTAATGTCCACTACAACTGCCCCGATGGGTGCGCAGAACTTGTAACCCAACTCACGGAGGTTGTCGATAAGGCGACGGGCCGTGGCGGCAAATTACTGATGAGTCCGTATCCTGACATGGACACCAAGATAGCGCTGACCGCCTGGACGTTCCTCGACCAGTTCGAAGTGTTCGACGAAGCGCGGATTTCAGATTTCGTAAGCTCGCACGAAAGCTCTCCCAACGCTCCTGAAGCCAACGTGGCGCGCTAGGTTCGTTCATGTTTCTTGCCAGGGTTTACATACGGCTAAAACCCACCGTCAACGATCCGCAGGGATTGACGATCCGAGGCGGCTTGCGCCAACTGGGATTTGATTCGGTCGCCAGCGTTCGCGCCGGAAAGATCATGGAGATTTCCCTGGAGGAATCTGACGAGGCGCAGGCCCGCGCTCATGTGGCGGACATGTGCGAAAAGCTGTTGGCCAATCCCATCATCGAGGAATATAGTTTCGAGTTGGAACAGGGGTAATCGCCGGGCGTCTTACTCGCTGATCGTTCCCTTTGTGCTGGGAACGTCGCCTCCGCGTCGTGGGTCCAATTCAAGCGCAGCCTTGATTGATCGGGCAAGACTCTTGAACGTCGCCTCGGCTTTGTGATGGTTGTTCACGCCGGATAGCAAACGAACATGCAGGTTGAACTGGCCCTCTCTCGCGAACGATTCCAGAAAGTGCCGGACCAGGTCTCCTGGCAGGCCACCCAGGTCACTGTCCCCTATCTCGCCTTCCATGACCGCATAGCCACGACCGCTGAAGTCCACCGCCGTGAATGCCAGCGTCTCGTCCAACGGGACAAACGAATGGGCCATGCGAACGATGCCTCGTCCGTCACCCACCGCCTCACGGAGAGACCGCCCCAGAGCAATGCCGGTGTCCTCCACGAGGTGATGCCAGCCGACCTCGGTGTCGCCAGAAGCAGACACGGACAGGTCGATGAGGCCATGACGAGATAGCTGGGCCAACAAGTGCTCGAACATTCCGTTGCCGGTGGACAGATCATATACGCCTGTGCCGTCGATGTTCAACTCGATGGCGATCTGAGTCTCAGCAGTGTTCCTGACGATCTTCCCGACCCTATCAATCACTTCAGAATCTCCCCAAGAGCCGCAGTGAACGCGTCGGTTTGGTCTGGAGTTCCGATGGCTACCCGGAAAGTGTCCTGGAGCCGCTCCGAGCCGAAATTGCGGACGAAAATGCCTCTGGAGGCCAGGTTTTCATACACCCGGCTGGCTTCCTCGGGGTTCGCCAACTGGCAGAGAATGAAATTGCCTTCGGAAGGCCAGGGCGTAATGCCCGCCATCTCTTCAAGCGCTGCCTGGAGTCTGTCTCTTTCCGAGACGATTTTAGCCACATTGTCCAGGAGGGCTGGCGCGTCCTCTAGCGACGCTAGGAGGGCAGCCTCAGCCGCGACGTTGACATTGTAAGGCGACTTGATGTCTACGATGTGATTGACAAGCCCCGGGTTCATTATGCCGTATCCGACTCTCAACCCTGCCAGTCCTGCCCATTTGCTCATCGTGCGCAGCACGACCAGGTTGTCATAGTTGGGCACAAGGTTGGCAACCGTCTGATTGCAAAACTCATAGTAAGCTTCGTCGATGACTACGACCAGTCCGGTGTCCAGAAGTTCCTCAACTGTCTGCTTGTTGATCAGGTTCCCTGTCGGGTTATTGGGCGAACTGACGAAGACAATCTTCGTTTTATCGTCCACCGAATCTCGAAGCGCGTCCATATCTATGTTGAACAGTTCGTCTCGTTGGACTAGCTGGACAGATCCACCCGCCACCCGAGCGGAGAAAGCGTACATGGCAAAGGTGGGTTCAAAGTCCAGAATGCGGTCGCCAGGCTCGATGAAGAGCCTGAACAGCAAGTCGATCAGTTCGTCGGCGCCTGCGCCTGCGATAATGGATTCAGCATCGGCGCCTGTGTAATCGCTCAAGGCTTGCCTGATCTTCCTTTGGCGCGGGTCTGGATAGATGTGAAACGGGACTTTTGAGACCGCTTCGGTGGCCGCTGGCGACGGGCCGTAGGGATTCTCGTTTCCATTCAGCTTGATGATCTCAGATTCGGGTATGCCCGCCTTCTGCGCCAGCAGTTCAGGTGGTTCAACCGGGGTGTAGGTTTGCACATTGGCAAGATGTCCCCGGATTTTCTGTTCTATGTTTGACTGTGCCATTGCGGCCCCCCAGTTCGATTATCGAATGAATTTCGACCCATTGTACAACTGCTGACAACCTTCTGCGACATCCCGCCGTCATCCTCGGTCTTGCGGGTCCCCCAGCATCTCTTCGCGAATCTCTGCTGCCTCAGCGTGGGCGGTCAATCCTTCCGCCCTTGCAATGACTGCCGCTCCCGTCGCAAGCTCGTTTGACACTTCATCAGATAACGCGACAACCTGCATGATCTTCACGAATGAATGTATGCCAAGACCGGAGTTGA
>JASLRP010000097.1 GCA_030743915.1 SAR202 cluster bacterium
CCAGTCCCACAAGTAGCCAGCCGGAAGCAGTAATACCTCCAACTGCTGGAGGTGGCGGAGGGGTCACCGGCAGGGATGGAGAGCCTCCGACTTTCACAAGGACCATGTCCACGTGAGTCGGGCTGTCTCTCGTGATTACCGAGTATCGGGTGTCATTGATGAAGGCCAGTTCGCCGCTCTCGTTGATTCTGGCTCCAACTGCGTAGGAGAATCTGTCGTCGATGTCAGCAGGGTCATACTCGATCTCGAAAGCGATAGGAACCTGCCCCGGATTCTCGATGATCTGCTCTCCGATGATGATGGCCGGCGCGTCCGCTCGCGAGACGTCAGCAAGTTGGACTTCGACCACGGCGTTAGGAGTCAGCGCGATCCGCTCGCGGTACGTAATCGTGCCCGTGACCTTCGCAATCGAGGGCGCCGGCGCGGGCGCGAAGGTGTAGCTAATCCGTGAATAGTACAGAGCAGTGAGGCCTTCGAATCCGCTGTCGGTGCCTACCACCAGCCAGATTCGGCCATCGGCATCGGATGAGACTTGCAGGGCAGCGACGTTGTTGATCAGCGTCTTGATTCGGTACTCGTCGCCGACAACATCGGGGTGGCTCACGTTGCCGATAACGACCATTTCCGAGCCGCCATTGGACTGGTTGCCCTTGTCGATGTTGGACCTGAGCCAGCCAAGGGAGTCCTGCGCCTGTGAAGGCTCATTAGCGGAAGCGCCCGCTTTGACATACACGCTCTCGCCGGGAGAGCCGCCGATGCCGACTGAGCCTCCGGGAACGTTGGTCGCCAGGTCGACCTCGACCGTCACCTGATAGGTGGTTGAAGGCAGAAGGCCGTCCACCTGTCGCTTCAGGTACATGAACAGGTCGTCGCTGCGATTGTGGCCCTGAATGTAGAAACCGTTGCCGCTCAGGCCTTCTGGAAGCTCGCGTAAACCCGAGTCAAGCTCGTAACTCGCCTGTTCGAAGTCTGCCGGCAGGTCGGCGAAATCGGCTGCCCAACCTTCGGCGTCGGTCGCGAATGTGAACTCGAATGCGTTGCCGGTTGCGAGTTCGGGAGTCTGAGCGGACGCCGTTGAAATGCCTGTCGCGAGGGCAAGCAACACAATCACGGTCGATATCAGGCCCATCGAGATTCGCAGACGCGGCATTCGAATCTCCCGAGCCCCGATCGGCGATATTCTCTTGGCGCCAAGGATAGACCTCAAAGTAATTGTCCTGGTCATGATCGAATCTCCTTGAAACTGCGATGTTAATGCGACAGTCAGTCCCACTCAATATACAGATGTGTTTGAGTAGTTCCAAGAGCTTCGGCTGTCACCTACGCAAGGTCAGGGGGGGTTGGTCCAAAACGCCTGTCTCGGCGAGGAGTCAGGCAAGGTCGCATCAACACCTCCTTCTGCTGCAAGCTGGACGATGCAGTCGAATTCGCGAAACGACCCCAGGCTGGCGATGTCGGAAAAATCATAGCCCTGCCCTCTTGAGTTGTGATATATTTCTCACATGGCTCAGACCTCCGTGTCCCAATCCACAACCAACTCCCCAGTGAATCGCTCCACGCGAAGTTACCTGCGCGACGGGCTGCTGATTGTCAGCGCGACGCTCATGGCCGTCACGCTGTACATGGTCTTCCTGTGGGTGCCCACAGAGCAGAACCTGGGAGTCTCCCAGCGCATCTTCTACTTCCACGTTCCGCTGGGGTGGATCGGGATGGTGTCCATCATCGTGGTGGCGGTCGCCAGCTTCATGCACCTGATTACGGGCAGGGAGAAGTGGGACTCGCTGGCGTATGCGACGGCAGAGCTTGGGGTCATTTTCGCCACGCTGATCCTGGTGACCGGCGCGGTATGGGCCAAGCCGGTCTGGGGCGTGTGGTGGACGTGGGACGCCAAGCTGACGACGACGCTGGTGTTGTGGTTCATATACATAGGCTACCTGATGATCAGAGCGTACGGCCCCACCGGAACTCAGGGCAAGCGATACGCATCGGTGATCGCTCTCATCGGAGCCGTAGACGCTCCCATCATCTACAAGGCCACCGACTGGTGGCGCTCTGCCCATCCAGAGCGTAATACGCCTTCGGACTTGGCCTCGGAAATGTTATTAACCTTGTTGGTGGCGGTGGTGACCTTCACTATCTTGTACGCATACCTGTTGATCGAACGTTACCATCTCAGAAAGTCTGAATCTGACCTTGACGATCTTCATCAAAGAACTGCGTAGGGGTCTCGGACTTCGGGCCTCCGTTGTTATATCGCTTGTGTTACTGGCGCTGACGGTCTCGTCATTGCTGGCGACGGTCGGAGCGTTTGACGGTCAGTCGCCGTCTGCTCCTTCGACCGTATCTGCGCCTCAGGAACAGGGCTCCGATCCCGAGGCAAACCTACCCTTTCTTTTCGCCGTATATATAATTACATGGGGGGCGTTCTTCGCCTACGTATTCTACGTGTCCCGAAGACAGCGCGAGATGCAGGGCGAGATTGAGGCCCTGAAACGCGCCCTGGACCAGCGAGAGCAGGCCGAGGCTCAATCGGAATCTGAAAGCTAGCAAGGCCGGAAATAAAACCGTGAATTTCGACGACACAGAACGCACAGACACGACGATTTCGCCCCTGCCGGAGACACTGGACTCCGATGCTGGTTCCGTGATTGCCCATCGCGGAAAGCTGCTCATCGCGCTGGTCGTTCTTGTGGGCGCGCTGGGATACTTCGCCTTCATGGCTTTCGAGGGCGCGACCGTCTATTACTACACCGTCGGCGAGATGAACGAAATCGGGCAGACTCCCGAGGGCAAAATGGTGCGGGTCTCTGGCAAGTTGATGCCTGACACTTTCCTTCGCGGCGAAGGCTCGACCCTGGCCGAGTTCTCCCTGACCGACGGGACCGAACATCTCATCGCCAACCATGTCGGCGTCCTGCCTGACCTGTTCTTCAACGAGCACTCGGAAATCATCCTGGAAGGGGCCTACGGCTCCGATGGCGTGTTCCAGAGCGAAAACGTCATCGTAAAGTGCCCGTCCAAGTACATCGCCCTGGAAGAAGAGCAAGAGACGGGCTGACTTTTCAGGCATCAGGAGTCAGGCAATCAGGTTTCGGGTGATCCTCACCGTATCTATCATTACGGATTTCAAATTTGGCCGTAACAGAAAAACTCACTGAAACCACACTCTCTCCCTTCTCAGGCTCGTTGACCGGCCTTTCCTCCCTTGTTAAACTCCGTCGCATCCACTGATGGAGTCGCAAAGCAACTTTGCAATGCCCAACTTGCAGTCACGATAATCCGGCGGGAGCGCTTTTCTGTATGAAATGCGCTTCCAGGTTGCAGGCTGTTGAAGAGACTGCAATCCCGACGCTTGTCGACTCTTCAGACAGCGCCGATTTCGTGGGTCGCGGTCGAGAGATGGCCGAACTCAGGGTCGCCCTGGATGACGCCATGTCTGGCCACGGACGAATGATCACGCTGTCTGGGGAGGCGGGCATCGGCAAGACTCGTCTGGCTCAAGAGGTCGCCTCCTACGCCGAGAGCCAGAACATCCGAGTTCTGTGGGGCCGATGCTACGAGGGCGAGGGCGCGCCGCCTTACTGGCCGTGGACGCTGGCCATTCGCTCTCACGTCCGAGAGCAAGACTCCGACGCCCTGCGCTCGGAGTTGGGCGCGGGAGCCTCCGACATATCGGAAATCGTCCCGGACGTCAGAGAGCTGCTCTCCGATATACAACCTCACACGGCGCTGGAAGACTCTGAGCAGGCGCGATTTCGCCTGTTCGACTCGATATCAACCTTCCTGAACAACGTCGCCTCCAACTCTGGTGGCCTTGTTCTGATTCTGGACAATCTGCACGCGGCGGACACATCATCTCTCTTGCTGCTGGAATTCCTGGTTCAGGAATTCCAGAACAGCCGACTGTTGATCCTGGGCACATACCGAGACACCGACGTGTCGCGCCAGCACCCGCTGTCAGAGACGCTGGCCGAGCTAACCCGACTGCCCGACCCTCAGAGCTACCGACGGGTGGGGCTCAGCGGCCTGAACTTGGGAGATGTCAGCCAGTTTATCGAGGCGGTGGCAAACATCAGTGTGCCGCTGGGCATCGTAGCGGCAATTCACGCTCAGACCGAGGGCAATCCGCTATTCATCATCGAAGTGGTCAGATGGCTGGCCCAGGAAGGCGAGTTGAGCCGTTACTCAAGCGGGGACTCAGACGAAATCGGCGACTCGCCGCGAACGCTGGCCGTCAGCATACCGGACGGCATCCGCGAGGTCATCGGCAAACGACTGAATCGACTCTCTGAGCCCTGCGGCCAAACCCTGGCCGTCGCATCGGTCATAGGCAGAGAATTCAGCCTGCCCGAGTTGGTTTTGCTGATCGACCATATGTCCGAGGAGCGCTTGTTCGACGCTCTGGAGGAGGCGGTAGCCGCCCGGGTCATCGATGAATTATCCCAGTCCGTAGACCGATACGAATTCACCCACGCTCTGATAAGGGAAACCCTGTCTGACGAGCTTACAGGGGGCCGCAGAGCGCGACTGCATCGGCGCATCGGCGAGGCGATGGAACAGCTTTACGCAGCGAATCTGGAGGCTCATCTGGCCCAGCTTTCCCATCACTTCTTCGAGTCCCATCAGGTCGGCGCCGCCGATGAAGCCGTCAAGTATTCGACTCGCGCCGCGCAACGACAGATGGCCCTGGCGGCATATGAGGAGGCCACAAGGCGCTACGAGATGGCCCTCCAGGCTCTGAAGTTTAAGGAACCCGATGAGACCAACCAACGCTGTGACCTGCTGGTAGGGTTGGGCGAGGCACAGAACAAGGCAGGCCAACACCTACGCGCTCGCGAAACGTTCCAGATAGCAGCCAGCGCCGCCAAGCGCCTGGGATACTTCGAGTCTCTAACGGACGCGGTGTTGGGACTGGAGGAGGTCAACTGGCGCCCAGGCCTGTCAGACCCCAACACTGTGAGCCTGTTGGCGGAAGTTCTCACTGGACTGGGTGAGGGCAACAGCGTATTAAAGGCCAGGGTGTTGGCGGCACAGGCGAGGGCGTTGTACCTATCAGGTTCAGTAGAGATGGCTGATGCGAAGGGCCAGCAAGCGGTCGCGATGGCGCGCGAGCTTGAAGACCTCCCTACTCTGATAAGGACCCTCACCGTCGCCGCCTACGCCCGTCGCAGTCCAAAAGACCTGAACTCCAGGCTTTCTGCACACCGAGAAGCCATGCGACTGGCTGAAGATTCGGGAGACGTCGAGATGCAGATGGCCGTGATTGCCAATCTGGTGATCGACCTGATGGAGGCTGGAGACATTGATGAGTTTATGCGTCAAATGTCGATTTTCGAGAGTCTGGCAGAGAAGATTCGACAGCCTTTCTATACGTACATCGCCAAGGCTCTGCGAACGACCATGTCCATCTCGTCAGGCAGGTTCGACGAAGCCGAACAGTTGACGCAACAGGCGCTCGCCATAGGCCAACGCCTCAGAGGCCAGGACGCAACCGGAGTATTCGGCGTCCACATGTTCACGCTCCAGAGGATGAGGGGACGGCTGAACGAGATAGCGCCTGCCGTGAAGATGTTCGTTCAGGACCAGTCAGCCAGCGCCGCTTGGAGACCGGGCCTCGCCCTGATCTACGCCGAACTGGGACTTGAAGACGAGGCCCGGGCCGAGTTTGAGCATCTCGCCACTGATGATTTCGCCGGAATCCCCACAGACGGCCTCTGGATACTGTGCATGGCCTACCTCTCAGAGGTGTGCGCGTTCCTGAACGACCCTCACCGCGCAGCCGTTCTCTATGAAATGACGCTGCCATATCATGCCCAGAACATCGGAATGGCTGGAGGAGTCGCGTACTGCGGGGCGGTCTCACGGTATCTCGGAATGCTGGCCGCCACGATGACCCGTTGGGAGGAAGCGGAACGGCATTTTGAATATGCTTTAGAGATGGATGCCAACACAGGCTCTTGGGCATGGCTGGCCCAGACTCGCTACGAATACGCCAGGATGCTGTTGGCCCGCAACGGCCCCGATGACCGAGAGAAGGCGCAAGCCTTGCTGGATGACGCGCTTACCGCCGCCGCCGAGTTCGGTATGCGCTCGACAGAGGAAAAGGCGTTGGCCCTGAAACAGCAGTCTGGGCCGGAACGACAGGCAGCAGCGCCGACACCTTTCGGACTCACGGCGCGAGAGGTCGAGGTTCTCGGCCTCATCGCCGAAGGCAAGAGCAACCAGCAGATCGCCGACGAGCTTTTTATCAGCATCCGCACCGTCATCAACCACGTCACCAACATCCTCAACAAGACCACCGCCTCCAACCGGACCGAGGCCGCGATGTTGGCCGCTCGGCACGGTCTGGTGTAAGCCGACAGTCCCCTCGCCCGTCGATCCTCTCTCCGTCTAGTAGTTTATTCCTATACGCTCCCACGCACATCCCGTGATTCCGTCTGTTCAAAAATAGTAACTCCTGTCGGTGTGGGTAGAGACGCAAAGACCGATCATGCTACCTATCAACTACTTCGCTGTCATAGACAGCACAACAGACCTGCAGGAGGATTCAGATATGCCGTTCTACATGGATGTTCACCGAAACGTTGAAGGACTGACCTCGGAAGCGGTTGCCGGCGCGCACCAACGAGACCTTGAAATTCAGAACAAGCACAGTGTCAACTTCACGAAATACTGGTTCAACGCGTCAGAGGGCACAGTTTTTTGCCTCTACGAAGCCCCGAGCGGGGAACAGGGGCAAGTTGCTCACCAGGAGGCGCATGGTCTCGTGACCGAGGAAGTCATCGAAGTCACCGAAGGCGCTTGAACTCCAAATTCGAGACACCCTCGGCCCCAGATTGACACCCCTGTTGGAAACGCCGCTTACCCGCTTGTGAATAGAGGCACACTATGACCACCGCTCAAAAATGGCACATTAGCGGACAATACTTCGAGAATTGTAATTGTGACGTGCTGTGTCCCTGCATATACTCCAATTATCAGGCAACCCCCACTCACGGGCATTGTGATGCGATCCTGGCGTTCAATATCGACGAAGGCAACTACGGCGACGTTTCACTGGATGGCCTCAGCTTCGTCATGGCCCTTCAGACGCCCGGACCGATGGGCGAGGGGAACGCGAAGCTGGCTGTGTACGTGGATGAAAACGCAGAGAGCCAACAGCGGGAGAGCATGGGAATGATACTCGGTGGCCAGGCCGGAGGAATGCCTGCCATGCTCCCCGACATAATCCCGATTTCCGAGATGCTGGGGATCAAGTTCGCACCCATCATTTTCAACGCGGAAGACAATGATCGACACCTGGAAATCCCCGGCGTCATGGACGTGAACGTGGCGGGACTTGAAGGAGCCCCTGGGCAGACAGTGCATCTGGATAACGTGTTGCATCCTGCCAACACCCGTCTGGGTGTGGCCCGAGGGACGAACACCACATACAAGGACTACGACTTCGACTGGGACAATTCGGGCAAGAACGGCCATTTCGCTCCCTTTGAGTGGAGCGGCCCCTAGTTGCCACACGCCTCACCCGGTCCTTAAAGTTAAGATCAGCAGGAGGACTGCCAACAATGCAACCGACAATGTCTCTGGAGGCAGTCCTGAAACGAGACCGCGTTGTCGTCATCGTAGGCATCGCGGTCTTGGCGGCCCTCGCCTGGGTGTACATGCTATATCTCGCCTGGGGCATGGAGGGCATGGAAATGGGCGCAAGCAACATGGCCATGCCCTCCATGCAGTCCTGGGGCGCCGTGGACTTCGTTCTGATGTTCATCATGTGGGCGATCATGATGGTTGCCATGATGGTTCCCACAGCCGCGCCCATGATTCTGATGTTTGCCGCTGTCAATCGAAGACGTCGGGAACAACAGCGCATCTTTGTAACAACGGTCGTTTTTCTTGCCGGCTACGTTGTGATTTGGAGCGGGTTCGCCGCTCTGGCTACAGCAGCTCAGTGGGGTCTTCACACCGCGACCCTGCTCTCCCCGATGATGGTAAGCACAAACTCCATCCTGGGAGGTTCGCTTTTGCTGGCAGCCGGACTCTTTCAGTGGAGTTCCATCAAATACGCCTGCCTGACTCAGTGCCGGACTCCGTTGGGATTCATTATGGGCGAATGGCGTGAGGGAAGAAGAGGCGCAATTTCGATGGGTCTGCGGCACGGGACGTACTGTCTCGGTTGCTGCTGGGCGTTGATGAGCCTCTTATTCGTGCTCGGCGTGATGAACCTACTGTGGATTGCCGCTCTGGCCGGATTCGTCCTCGTGGAAAAGGTCGCCCCAGGGAGTCTCTGGATAAGCCGTCTGACCGGGCTTGCGCTGATTGGATGGGGGGCATGGATGGTCACGGGAGCATTCGGCTATTAGTTGTTTGCTAACGGCTTCGAAAATCAGGTGGGAATTGAAGTCACACTACCGTTGGGGTTAATCTGGCCGTCAACTTCGATGATGACGTCGGCCGGCAGACCGACCTTCACAGCCGCCTCTCGGATGGCCTCTGCGGACACCGCCTCATACAGACAGTATGTCTTCTTCTTGTCGGCGCTCAGAAACGAAAACACCCAGTTCACGTTGGCGTCAACATTGGCGTGAACGACGGCCTTGGCCACATCCTCATTCACTTCCAACTGTTCGGCGAAATTGCGTTCGACAATGAACAACGGCATTGTGGTCTCCTCTGAGATTACCTTGCATAAACAAAATCGACCAGGCCCGTCATTCCTGATTCAAACATCGTGCAACAGGCAGGCTTGGATGTCAAATTCTGCCCTGCCTGTGGATAATGACATCATCACTGAAGCGCTCTACAATTCTGATGGTCTCAATTCGGGCGTCGCGTCGCCCGTTTAACTGGAGAAGCAAAGCACAACAAGTTCATGCGCCTCGGCAGTCAACTAAAACCCTCGTAGCGATAGAAAGAAGAAACACATGCCTTTTGAACCATTTGATCTCACTGGTAAAGTCGCCCTGATAACCGGCGGAAATAGCGGCATTGGACTGGGGATGGCGGAGGGACTGGCAGCGTCCGGCGCCGACGTGTGCATCTGGGGAACCAACCCGGAGAAAAACGCCGCCGCCGAAGAGGCTCTGCTGGCCCTGGGCGGGAAAGCAGCCGCGATCCGCTGTGATGTCTCTCAGGAAGAACAGGTTGAGGCCGCCTTCGCCGAGACCGTGGAGACATTCGGAAAGGTCGATTCCTGCTTCGCCAACGCCGGAGCGGGCGGAGGGGCGCCCTTTCAGGACTTCCCGACCGATGTTTGGAAGCGCGTGATGGGGATCAACCTGGATGGCACGTTCTTCACATTCCGAGCGGCGGCGAAGCACATGATCGACAGGGGAGAGGGCGGACGGCTGATCGGCACCTCCAGCCTGTCTGCCATTCATGGCGCCGCAAGGAACGAGGCTTACGCCGCAACCAAAGGCGCGATGTTGTCCATGATTCGAGGTCTCGCGACCGAGTTGGCGCGCTACCAGATAACCGCAAATACCATCATTCCAGGATGGATCGAGACAGCAATGACGGCTCCCAGAGTTGGCAACGAGCTGTTCGAGGACCGGGTGATCAAGCGCGTCCCCTCCCGACGCTGGGGCCAGCCTGAGGATTTCGCGGGACTCGCAATTTACCTCGCCAGCGACGCATCATCCTACCAGAGCGGCGAGGAGTTCATCGTGGACGGCGGATACTCGCGGTTCTAGGGGTAGCTGTCAGCAATCAGCTTTCAGCCTCAGGTTTTTCTATCTTGTGATCGCAGTCGAAGTATCTGGTCATCAGTTGGGCAACAATCGTCTTACAGGCGATCAGGTACTTCACTCCGCTCAGCGTGACATAGATCCGACCCTGAAATCCTGACCAACTGACACCTGTCTACTTCCCGCTCAGTCGTTAAAGTCCCGCACTACCATGCCGGGAGTTGCGCCGGTAGACTCACCGTTCTCGACGGCCAGGACCCCGTTGACTGCGACGTGGGGTATGCCGACCGGGTAGCTGTGGGGCGACTCGAAGGTGGCGGTGTCGGCCACGGTGTCTGGATCGAAGACGACCAGGTCTGCGGCCATGCCCGGGGCGATGCGGCCTCGACGGGTCAGGCCCAGACGGGAGGCCGGGAGCATCGTCATCTTGCGGATTCCCTCCTCCAGGGAGACGACGCCCTTCTCTCTCACGTAACGGGCCAGGAATCGTGGATTGGTCCCGTAGCTCCGAGGATGGGGGCGACCCACCGACAGTCTGCCCTCGGTGGAAATGGAGCTTCCGTCAGACCCAACGGATACCAGAGGGCTGGCGGCGATGACCTCGACGTCTTCCTCCTCCATCATGTGGATGATGACCTGCGCCTCGCCCATCTCGTACAGCCTCAGCGCTGCTTCGGTGGCATGGCATCGCATCTCGTCGGCGATCTGGAGCATGTTCATGCCCTCGTAATGCTCATCCGGCGTGAAGCGGGCGATGACCACGCTCTCGGGATTGCGGTTGTGCGTGTATGTGTCCTCGATATCGTCCAGCAGCCGCTGTCTGAGGTCTGAGTCTTCCATGATCTCCAGAGTCGAGGCCCGTCCACCGTCCAACGCCCAGCGAGGAAACAGCGAGCCTGTGAGGCTGGTAGAACCGGCAGTGTAGGGGTACTGGTCTCCCGCGATGTCGATGCCCTCCGCCAGCGTGCGCTCGAATAGCTCCAGTATCTCGTAGGAGCGGCCCCACACCGACGGCCCCATGCACTTCACGTGGGACACCTCCAGGCGCACTCCGGTGCGTCGGCCTATCTCCACCGTCTCGTTCAGGGCAACGAACAGGCCGACGCTGTGACTGCCCTCGTCGCGCATGTGGGTGGAGTAGAGCTTGCCCCGGTCTGACGCCGCCTGCGCAAGGGCGAAGACCTCATCCAGCCGAGCGTAGTTGCCCGGAGCGTAGAACAGCCCCGTGGACAGGCCCAGCGCTCCGGCGTCCAGGCTTTCGGCTACCAGTCCTACCATCCTGTCCAGTTCTGCGCCGTTGGGAGCGCGGTCCTCCAGGCCGATCACGCACGACCTCACGGTCCCGTGGCCCACCTGCACGGCCATGTTCACCGTGGAGCCTGCATTCTCCAGGGCGTCCAGGTATCCACCGAAGTCGTTCCAGGTTATCTGGAAATCATCGGTGTACTGGGACACCCGCGCCTGGAGCATCTCCTGAGCGGCGCCCTGGAGAGGAGCGCAGAAGCTGGAGCCGCAGTTGCCCGCCAGTTCCAGCGTGACGCCCTGACGCACCTTGCTCTGGGCTGTGGAGTCCAGCAAAAAGGACATGTCGCTGTGGGTGTGCAGGTCAATGAATCCGGGACTGACTGCAAGGCCAGAAGCGTTCACCGTATTTGCGGCCTCGCCCTCCAGACTGCCGATGGCGACGATCTCGCCGTCGGCCACCCCGACATCGGCCCTGTATGCGGGGCTTCCGGTGCCGTCGTAAATACTTCCGTCCCTAATGAGCAGGTCATACATGGTGTCGTCTCCCTGGCTGAGCTTCGCAATTCTGGTTGAGTAGGCAGAGTGTAGCACGATGGATGCCACTCGACACCGCTCGGCATTGAGCGATACCATACGGTCTCACCGGACCGATAAATCCCACGGAGGCACCATTCATGGAAGCTCTGGTTCTTGGCGGAAGCCGATTCATTGGACTGCACCTCGTCAGGTTGCTGAGCGAGCAGGGTCACGACGTTACGGTCCTCAATCGAGGCCAGACTCCGGTGGAATTTCCCGTCGGTATTGAAACTCTCACTGCCGACCGCACAGACGCTGCACAAGTCAAGGACGCGCTGGAGGGCACATCCTACGACGTGGCGTTCGATATCTCGGGCTACACGCCTGAGAGCCTCGCTCCGGTGGTGGACGCGCTGGAGGCCAGCGTCGGGCGGTTCGTGTTCTGCTCCACCACATCGGTTTACGCCCCCAGCGACACGGCGCCCATCGTCGAAGACTCGTCGTTGTTCCGAGGCCCTGACGCCGGCCAGTACGCGAGAGACAAGATTCTGTGCGAAGACCTTCTCATGGATGCCTTCAACGACCGTGGGTTTCCGGTAACGATACTCAGGCCGCCATACGTCTATGGCCCGGACAACTATCTGCTTCAGAGAGAGTTCAGCTACTTCGCTCGGCTCTCCCAGGGACGGAGGATCATCGTTCCCGGCAACGGACTGAACATGGTTCACTCGGTGCACGTCGATGACCTGGCTGACGCCTTTGCCGCCGCGCCCCATCTTGAGGAGACGATGGGCCAAACCTATACTATATGCGGTCCAGACGCTATCACTCTGGACGGCTGGATTTCCGCCATCGGCAAGGTGATGAATGTGGAGCCTGAGATCGTGCATGCGCCGATCTCTCAATACCTGGCTCTGCCCTCAGAGGCCCAGGCATTCCCTTACGTGTTTGACGACAACATGATATACACCAACGAGAAGGCCCGTCAGGGCCTCGAATGGTCGCCAAAGTACCATATGAGCGACGGCCTGGAAATGACCCTCCAGTGGTGGAAGTCTCAGCCGATGAGCAGCGAGGTCTGGGATTTCTCTGCGGAGGATGCGGCGTTGGAGACTTTGTCGGAAGGGTGACGTTCGTTCGGTTTGACTACACGATTGCCTGTCAGAAACAACACGCACACGACTCTCGCCATCTACTGGTTGCCTGCCGTGGTGTGGGCGGTGGTCATATCCGCCGTCTCGCACATTCCGGCGCCTGAACTGGAGAAGGCTGCTGACGCTGTCGGCCCCGTGCCCATCGCTCTGGACATCGCATACCATGTCTCTGTGTTCGGGGTGATGGGAGCGCTGGCACACTGGGTTGCGTCGCGGCATCTCGGGTCGCACGCGAAATGGTCGTATTTTGCCCCGCTGGCGTTCGCAATCGGGTACGGAGTGATCGACGAGTTCCACCAGTCTTTCGTCGCTGGACGTTCGGCGGCGGCTGAGGACGTGGGGTATGACTCGATTGGGGCGGTTATAGGAATCGCCGCTATTATTGCCGTAAGATTCGCTTTGTCGAGAACGAAACGCGGCCCAACGACGGGCAGGTCATAGCAAAACAGGCCCCGCGATTCACGGGGCCTGTTTTGCTCATTCGATTCCGGCTCCTCACCACACCACTTGACCTCGAATCCATTCGCCAGAACCAACAATGAGGTTGGTCAGTCCGCGCCGCTCACCACACTACTAACTCACAGGCCTCGGACTGCACTGTGGCGACCCTCAGCAAGATAACCAGTTGGCTCGTAACCTCTAGAGATCAGAGGCCGCAGGTCATTGTGCCGGTCCATGATCAACCCTTCCGAATTGATCAATCCTCCACTTCCACCACCTACGCTCACAGATGCGACTCATGGATGCTTCTCAGCTTCCATAAACCGACCAGACTGCCATTCGCTGGTTTTACGCCAGGGCAGTGGCAAATGTGCGCCAGCGAATGACAGATTTCTGTAATATCAGAGTAACCTCTTACCTATCGATGTCATACATCGGCCAGCACCTAATTAAATAAGCGCCTGCACACATTTCATTCTTGCGCCACACCCAGATTGGCCATCTCAGGCGTCACCTGAAATATCCACCAACTTGCTCAATCTGCAAGTTTCCTGGGAATTGGCCGTCCAAGTGGCAGGAATCTGCCACCCACAATACGCAGTGTCGCAATCAGTCTGAGGAAGCGCCGGTAATGTTCGGAGGCTAACCATGCCCAGCGCAGGCGTCCATCTCGAGGATATTTGCTGAAACGAGCAAGCCCAGCGTCAGATCGTGGAGAAAACAGCGTTGTCTCACCACCTGAAATGTCTGGTCGATGTTCCAAGGTTTCAAGACAACTGTCTTGGAAAATCTCTGGAAGCCGCTAATTTCACTACCCCTTAACGATATGTTGGTTTAGAATCTATGGGATGGGACTCACACTGCGCTGACTGGCTTAGGCCGTCTGGAGATGTATATTTATGCTCAAATTGAGAGATCGCGGATCGCGTGCGCTGGCTCTGAGCGGTTTGTTGATAATTCTGGTCCTGGCTGCGGCTGCGTGCGGCAACGAATCTGACACAGATGAGCCTGCTCCCACGGCCGCGCCGATTCCAGCGACAAACACCCCCGTGCCACCGACCGCTACCCCAGAACCCAGTCCCACTCCTGAGCCAACGGCCACGCCGATACCGACGGCGACCCCAACACCGGTCCCAACAGCCACGCCAGAGCCAACAGCGACACCCGCGCCAACGGCCACGGCGGCGCCCAGTTCCGCTGTCGCTCCATCCACGGGAGTCAGCGACGATGCGACCGCCAAGTCCATATTCGCAATGGCAGCCGACGCGATGGCAGAGGTAGCGTCGTTCCATTTTGATATGGATTCCAGCCTGTCAATCGAGTCTGAGGGCACGTCGTTCGATATTCCCATCACCATGCAGGGCGACTATCTCGCGCCGGACCGCAGCCAGGGTTCGGTGTCGTTGAGTATCGTGTTCTTCACAATCGAATCTCAATTCATCACAATTGGCGATACCACCTATGTCACCGACCCAGACACCGGCGAGTGGAGCATCGGGCAGGCTCCCGACCTGCTCTTCGCCGACCCCAGGGATTTCGCAGATCCCGATTTCCTCAAGAACACCGACGACTTCGCAGAGCTGGCCCTCATCGGCGCTGAACTGCTCGACGGCGTGGAGGCCTATCACATTACCGGTATCGTTGTTGACGAGGGCTCTGACGGCGAGTTCGCGATAGATATCTGGATAGGCGTTGAGGACAACCTTATCTCACAGGTTATCCTAAGCGGCGCTTTCCAAGTGGATGAAGGTGAGGCCGACACCGGCGACCTTCTCGGAGACCTGGGTTCGGGCGACGCAATGTTCGAAGCGACGCTGACCTTCTCAGCATACGACGAGCCTGTGTCAATCGAAGCGCCCGAGGTGGCGTCCGCAGGCGAACCCGCCGACAGCGACCCGGTGACGGTGATAACCGAGACGCTAGATTCGGGCCTGGTGCGATACAGCCTGCCTGACGACCAGTTCGCCATGACCATGCCTCCAACCTGGGAGATGGTCCCTCTGGACATCGAGGGCATCACTCAGAGCCTCGAACTTCTTGAGGCCGACGACCCGGCTCTGGCAGAGCGCATCGGCGAGCAGATAGGCCTGTTGCAGAGCGCAGGCAACTTCGTTCTCTACGCCTTTGACACCGACACCAGCGTCGATGAGATCGGCCTGACCAGCGTCAACGTGCTGAAGGAGGACGCTGGATTCGACCTCGAACTGGATTTCTACGCTGACCTGAGCGTTCAACAGATAGAGTTCCTGCCCGATGTGGTTGGCGAGATTCAGCGGGCGAGGGTGGACCTGAATGGCGTCCCTGCCGAGGAACTGAAGTACGCCATGAGCGTTCCTGACCCTGAGGGCGAGACGGTCGAACTGGCTCTGACTCAGTACCTGTTCGTCAAAGGCTCTGAGCTTTACGCGATCACCCTGTCAACCACCGCTGGCAGAGACCCAGACCTGGCGCCCGTATTCAAGGCAATTGGCGAGAGCTTCGAGTTCGTGGAACCCCTCGGCCTCGCAGACGAAAACGATGGACAAGATGAAACCATAGGAGCAAACATGACACAACAGTACGACTCACCGCCCGCAATGACAATCGACACGGATAAGGACTACTCAGCCAAATTCGTGCTGGGAAGCGGCGGTGAGTTCACCATAGACCTGTTCGAGAAGGACGCGCCGATCACGGTCAACAACTTCGTG
>JASLRP010000098.1 GCA_030743915.1 SAR202 cluster bacterium
TCATTGCCTGCGTTGGTAACCAAGTAAGCCAGGGTTCAATTGAATCTGGATGGGCGGGTCAATTCGACCCGCCCATTTTATATCGAGATCAACTGTCTCTGGAAGCGATAGCTGAATGAGGTCTGGATTTCTCAATCGAAAATTGGTGTTGTTGGCTGCGCTGGCGATCATTACTGTGGCCTGCTCGTCAGACTCGCAATCTGTATCGCGTGGGACTCCGTCCGAAGCTCTGGTCTCAGATGCCGTCACGATCACATATTCCGACAAGGGATTCTCCCCTGAGCGATTGGAGATCAGCGCCGGCCATCAGGTGGCGTTCGTCAACAACTCGGAGAATCCTTTTTGGCCTGCCTCCAACATCCATCCCACCCACGAAATCCTGGCCGCGTTGGACCCAGGGACGCCAGTTCAGCCCGGAGAAACCTGGGCGTTCACATTCGAGCGTCCCGGCTTCTGGAGGTATCACGACCACCTGTCGCCTCAGGAGAGTGGGATGGTGGTCGTTGCCAATGACGAATCTGACGCTAAGGGTGAAGCTCTGGTTGTGACCCTGGAAGACCTCCAATTTCCTCGGCCACCAGCGTTGAGCCCGAAAATATTGTCCGACCTGTTCACAAGCGACGAGACTCTTCGCCGCTTCGTGAGTGAGTACGGGCCTGCCCAAACAGTGAATCTGGTGGCCGACGCCGGCGGTCGCGTGGACACGCCGTGCCATCAGCGGGCGCATGAGACCGGCCGATATTCATATGAACTCTTCGGAGCATCTGTCTTCGGATCGTCAGGTCACGAGTGCGAAGGCGGAGCGTTCCACGGCGCGATGGAGGCATTTCTCAGAGATCGCGGGACGACGAGTCTGGAAGCGGACCTTCCAGTGATCTGCGGAACCG
Source organism: SAR202 cluster bacterium (assembly GCA_030743915.1). GTDB lineage: Bacteria > Chloroflexota > Dehalococcoidia > Lucifugimonadales > UBA1123 > UBA1123. The sequence goes on from JASLRP010000098.1 coordinate 888, forward strand.
CTAAGGTGGATTTTTTCAAGCTGAATTGCATCCACGGCGTGGGGCACGGCCTGATGGCGTGGACAAGCTACGAACTGCCCGACGCTCTGGAACTTTGCGACGCTCTGATAGAGGACCGCGATCAACGAGCGTGTTATTCTGGCGTGTTCATGGAGAACGTCGTGGGCGGACTCTCGGGCTCAATGGGGCACCATTCCGATTATCTGTCTGAAGATGATCCTCACTATCCCTGCAACGCCGTTGACCGTCGGTATGTGGGGCCTTGCTATCTTTATCACAGCACTCGAATGTTGATTATGTTCGATTACGATTACGGCAAAACCGCCCAGGAATGCGCGCGAGCGCCGATGGCGGGCCAGTACGACTGCTTGGAGAGTTTTGGAAGGGATTTGGCTGCAATCAGTCTGGGCGATTCGCTACGAGGAATCCAGTTGTGCCACGAGAATCTGACGGACAGGAGACACCGGACCTGGTGTATTCAGGGTTCTGTTCAGGCGCGATTCTGGGAGACTTCACGCTCGGAAGAAGCTCTGGCTATGTGCAGAATATTGTCATCATTGGACGAAAAGGACGGATGCTACTGGATGATAATAACCAGGGCCAACGAGCTGTACGTCTCTGACTCAGATTTCGAGGAGTTCTGTGTCCGAGTCGAGTACCGATACCGGGCCTGGTGCGGTCGATAGAACGCCAGGTCGCTCAGACAATACACTGGCCGCCCTTTAGGTGACATGCCTACTCGCTCTCGAAGAGGTCGGTGTCAGGATGGATAGCGAACCACCCGAACCAGAATGACAGACGCGATGGTAGGCGCGACAGGTCGGGATGTTCTTCGTTAGCCATAAAAAGAGCGTCCTGGGTCACAGTCCATTGAATCCCCATCTGGTCGATGAGAGTCGTTGGAAAATCGTCTCCGACCTCGGCGTCAGGCATAAGGTCGAAAACATGGTTCTCGCTTTCGTAAACTCGGACCTTGGATGAATTACGGGACGAGATTATAACGATGTTTTGTTTGCCCACCGTGTCGTTCACGACTCGGAGTTCGCGCAGAGTCACCACAGGGTAGGCTTTGTGGCTGTCGTCAGAACTGAAGCCCAGCACCTCCTCTTTCGTATCCAGGCGGTCATCGCGGTCCCACACCGGAAACATCGTTTCCGCGCTGACCCGGTAGTCGTAGTAGATGGAGTCAGAGTCGGTTTCAGGTTCGTAAAACTTCAGAGAATAGTACCCTGTCTCGCGCGACAGCACCTTGGTATCGGGATGCTCGCCCAGCCATTCCTCCCAAGTGGTCAGTTCCACTGGGAAGAAGTCCAGTTTCAAATCGCGCTGCGCCAACTCGCCGATGACCGGTTCACCTATCAGCGAACTCC
>JASLRP010000099.1 GCA_030743915.1 SAR202 cluster bacterium
GCTGGCCCAGGAGTTCGGAACCACAACCGGGCGTCCCCGACGAGTGGGCTGGTTCGACTCGTTGGCCGCCCGTTACTCGACGATGATAAATGGCTACACTTCAGCGGTTCTCACCAGACTGGACGTTCTGGATGGGTTCCCGTCGGTGAAAGTCTGCACAGGTTACATCGACGAGGAGGGGAATGAGATTCAGGACTTCCCCGGAGGCGTGGCCGCTCTTGAGAAATGCAGGCCAGTTCTGGAGGAGATGCCCGGTTGGGACACCCCAACCGCCGGCATTCGCCGTCTGGAAGATCTGCCAGCCAACGCGAGGGCCTATGTTGACCGCGTTCAGGACCTGATTGGCTGTCCCATCGACGTGATCTCGACAGGCCCGCATCGGGACGAGACGATTCTGGTCAGGCCACTGATTGAGGCGTAAAGGTTCCGAGGTGTCAGGTTCTCAGGTACCAGACAACTATCGATTCTGAGGTTCAACGAAGAGTCTAGTCGTCTGTGGGGATATGACTTCACATGAAAAATGACAGGGGCTGGTCACTCGACCAGCCCCTGTTTTTAATCCTGATTACTTACGACCTGTGCGGTTAGTCCACGGGCAGATCAATGTCGTATTCGTCCATAACCGGATCGAACCGGGCTTTGAAGGCGTCGTCCGGTCCCCACAGAGGGAGTCGAGTCCCGCCGATGTCCATACCGGCGCGATTGACTGCGTACTTGATGGGCACGGGGTTGGTCACCCAGAATATGGCCTTGAAGATCGGGAGCAACCGACGATGCTCTGCCGCCGCGCTCTCGACATCGCCTTCCAGAATCTTGCCGATCATGGACTGAATCTGGTTGCCGATGATGTGGGCCGCGACGCTGACGATGCCGTACCCGCCGGTGCACATTATCGAGAATGTTTCGTCGTCGTTGCCTGACCATACGCGGAAACCGTCGGGAGCGCCATCTATGATCTGAGTGATCTGCACCGGGTCGCTGGAGGCTTCTTTAACGCCGACGATGTTGTCGATCTCGGCGAGTTTCAGTGTCGTTGCCTGATCCATATTCAACGATGTCCGAGAAGGCACGTTGTAGAGGATTCCCGGCAAAGAGGTCGCCCCTGCGATGGCCTTGAAGTGTTCATACAGGCCATCCATAGGAGGCTTGTTGTAGGCGGGGACGGTTAGCAGCAGGCCATCGACTCCGACGCCCTCGGCCTCTTTGGACAGTTCGATGGAATTGCGGTGGTTGTTGTCGGTGGTTCCGGCAATCACTGCCGCCTGGTCTCCGACCTCTTCTTTGACCTCGGCGAACAGCCTGATCTTTTCCTCGTTGGACATGGAGGGGGACTCTCCGGTGGTTCCGCCGATCACCAGTCCGTCGCTACCGGAGTTTATGAGCGCTTTAGCCAGCTTGCGAGATTTCTTGTAGTTGATCTCACCATCATCGTCGAATGGGGTTACCATTGCGGTCAGTAGTCGTCCGATTTCTGCCATGACTATGCCCTCCTTCCGGGGTTACTGAAGCATATCTCTGTTCAACATCTCTTCGGCTATCTGAATGGCGTTGAGGGCTGCGCCCTTACGCAGATTGTCGCATGTGAGCCACATCGCGATGCCATTATCCAGGGAGATATCCGTGCGGATTCGTCCGACGAATACGTCGTCCTCGCCCTCCGACTGGACGGGCATAGGATACACGTTTGCATGGGGATCGTCCACCACTCGGACGCCCGGCATGTCAGACAGAATCTCCCTCACCTCGCCTGGGCTGATGGGGTCTGTGAACTCGACATTGATGGCCTCTGCGTGGCTGACCATCACGGGGACCCGAACACATGTGGTGGACACCTTGAGGTCGGGAGCGTGCAGAATTTTGCGAGACTCGTTCTGCATCTTCATCTCTTCGGTGGTGTAGCCGTTGTCCAGGAAGTCCTCGACCTGGGGAAGCACGTTGAAGGCTATCTGGTGGGGATAGACGTCCATGCTCGGGGCGCTGCCGTCCAGAACCTCTTTCGATTGAGCCAAAAGCTCCTCGCCAGCGGCGGCGCCGGTGCCTGTGACCGATTGATAGCTGGCGGCGACGATGCGCTTGGCCTTGTTGGCCTCATTGAGTGGCTTGAGGGCCATGACCATAGGCGTCGTGGTGCAGTTGGGGCTGGCGATGATTCCATTGTGGTCATGCAGGTCTCCGGGGTTTATCTCGGGCACCACCAGAGGCACATTCGGGTCCATCCTGAACGCCGAACTCTTGTCGATAACGATGGCTCCCTGCTCGGCGGCCAGAGGCGCCATCTGGCGACTGATCGACCCGCTGGCTGATATGAACACAAAGTCCACTTCGCTCATGAGCTGGGTGGTCGCCTCTTCGACGGTTATCTCTTCGCCACGAACCTTGATCTTCTTGCCCCATGAGCGTTCAGATGCGCAGAGCCGAATGTCAGAAGCTGGAAAGTTCCGCTCCTCTAGAATACTCAAAAACACTTTACCCACGGCGCCCGTTGCGCCGATCAACGCTATTTTGCACTCGCTCACGTCATCCTCCGGTTGGCAAGAAATTGTAGGTTCGCAAGATTGATGATAACGCCTGAGGATAGAGAAATCCAGATGTCATATCATTATCGATGCAACGCATGGAATAGGGGACCGAATTGATGCGCTAATTCCGGCGAATCACGTAGAATGAATCATTCGCGTTCGATATCTGTATTAGGAGAACATCCCTTAATTCATGATGGGCAGATCTTTTTCCCCTGGAATATTTTATGGCTGGTACATAGTCGCTACAGGAGGATTTTTGTCCCTGTTGGCAATGGGATCCGTCAGCGGATTTGGAGTATTCGTGATCCCAATGAGCGAGGAATTCGGGTGGAACCGTGGAACGATCTCAATCGCGGCGGCTGTTGCCTCGCTAGCCGGCGGCCTGAGTCAGCCGGTGATGGGGCGCATATTTGATCGGGTGGGAGGACGGAAACTCGTCCTGATTGGTTTGACGACGTTCGGCGGAGCGTTGGCGATGTTGATGTTCACAAATCACATCGTCTATCTGGTTATAGTATTTGGCATAATAATGTCCCTGGGCGTCAGCGCCGGATCGATGAACACCATGGGCGTGCTGGTGTCACGTTGGTTTCAACGGAGGAGAGCGACGGCAATTGCTTTAATTTCCGCGGGCGCGTCGCTGGGCGGCCTGATGCTCGTGCCTCTCATATCGTTCGCCATACCGGTGATCGGTTGGCGTAACACATGGCTGATGCTCGGGATGTTCGTTCTGATTCTGGGAGTTCCGATGGCGTACATATTCGTCAAGAACGACCCCAGTGAAGTGGGCCAGCTTCCAGATGGTGACCCGATTCCAGATGACGGTAACGTCGCATCCAATCAGGCGCGTCGCTCGCCTTTGGAGGTTGCACATTGGATGGAGGCTTTCCGTTCGACACCCATGTGGCAACTGATGGGTGGCTACGTGGTCTGCGGGATTACTACAAATGTGATGTCTGCTCACTACGTGCCGTATGCTATCGAGGAAGGCTTCTCTCCTTCCGTGGCAGCGACTGCGTACGGCGTGCTCAGCGTCATGAACCTGGCGGGGGTCCTGACCGTTGGTTTCCTGGGAGATCGGCTTGGACGCAAAAATCTGCTAACCGCGGTCTACGCAATTCGAGGGTTGGGGTTCGCGATACTGTTGCTGGCGCCGGGGTACTGGGGACTTTTTGGCTTCGCCGCTGTTGGAGGAGTCGCCTGGCTCGCATCTGTCCCGTTGACGACAGCCCTAACGGCCGATGTCTATGGACTGCGAAATGTGGGAGTGTTGAGCGGTCTGGTGTTCATGTTCCACCAGCTAGGCGGGGCGGCGTCGATTCAGGTTGGGGGGATTCTGAGAGACCTGACAGGCGACTACACACTGCCGTTTGCGCTTGCCGGGTTGACGCTGGCCTTTGCCACCGTGGTAAGTTTCCTGATCAAGGAAACCAAGTACTCGGTGAGGTATCAGTCCGCCGTCGGTTCCTCGGCGGCCGGAGACGACTAGTCCCAAGGAGCGCGACGTTGGAATATTGCGACGCGACACGAGTGAGTTCTGCACACTAACGCAAATCATCCATCCGGATGACCGATCGAAAGGTGGCAATATAGGACTCCGGGAGCCTACAACCCCATGATCTTATCCAGACCGACGGTCAGGCCTTTTCTGTTGACCACCTCGCGGATCGCCATAGTGACTCCTGGCATGAAGCTCTCGCGGTTGATGGAGTCGTGCCGGATGGTCAGCGTCTGGCCCAGGGCGCCGAACACAAGCTCGTGGTGAGCCATGCGGCCGGGCATACGAGCGCTGTGGACGGTGACTCCGTCGGAGTCTCCGCCACGGGAGTCGGGGATGAGTTCCTTCTCGGCTTTGGGAGCAAGGAAGGGACCGCCCTTGCCTTCGACGGCGGCGTTCGCGATGGCTATGGCGGTGCCGGAAGGGGCGTCGATTTTGGCCTCGTGGTGCATTTCGGTGAGGTCGGCGTAGTCGAAGTACTGGGCCGCCATCTTGACAAGGTGGATCATCAGCACTCCGCCCAGCGCGAAGTTGGGGGCGATGATGACTCCGACCTGATGCTGGTTGGCCAGGTTTTCTGCCTCGGCGTAGTTATCGTCGCTGAGGCCTGTGGAGCCGACCACGACGTTGACCTTGCCTGCTGTCGCCGTGCGGATTACGTCCATTGCGCCTGCCGCGCTGGAGAAATCGACGACAACGTCGGCGTTTTCCAGCATGTCGGCCAGGGCGTTGGAGACCGGCACGGTTCCCGAACCGTCGGGGAGGGTCAGCGAGCCGGGTTCGGCCATGCCGTCCGCTCCCCCAACGGGTGTCATATCTTCTGCGTTCGTAACTGCTCTGAGCACCTCTTGACCCATTCTGCCCAGCGCGCCGTGTACCACTACGTTGATTGTTGCCAAGGCAAAACCTCCTGCTCGGGTTGGGGAAATATGATGCTGGTTCAGGTTACCTGTCGCGGTTGCGACCTCCGCCGCCTCCGGGCCGTCCTCCTCCGCCGGACCTGTAACCAGGCCTTCCGCCACCGCCTCGGCGGTCTCGGTCACCGCCTCCTCTGCGGTCTCTGTCACCGCCGCCGCGCCGGTCGTCCCTGCGGGGGCCACGGTCGCCGCCACCGGACTGGGCCTGGGCTACGACTCGTTCCGCGACCTCTGTTTCATCGTCGTCGCCGAGGAGGGCCTTCCGAGAGAGACGAATCCTGTCGCCTTCTATCGCGATGACGATAACGGTGATCTCGTCGCCCATGTTCACCTCGTCCTCGACGGTGGGCACATGGTAATCAGCAAGCTCGCTGATGTGGACCATTCCATCGCGACCCGGAAGGATCTCAACGAACGCTCCGAAGGGCATGGTCTTGACGACCTTGCCGGTGTAAATCTCTCCGACCTCAACGGACCGGGTGAGGTCTCGAATCATCTGAACAGCCGCTGCCGCCGCGTCGCCGTCGGCAGAGCCGATGACGACAGAGCCGTCATCCTGGATGTCCACAGTGGCTTTGGTGGCCTCAACGATGCCTCGGATTGTCTTTCCGCCTGGGCCGATGACCGCGCCGATCTTGTCCACAGGGATATGGATGGTCTCCATCCTGGGGGCGTAGGGGCTGAGGTCTTCGCGAACGTCGTCGATGGCGGCGTGTATGACATCAAGGATCTGGTGGCGACCCTCTTTGGCCTGCTCCAGTGCGTCTCGGATGATGTCGTAGCTGATGCTGTTGACTTTGATGTCCAACTGGATGGCGGTGATGCTCTCTCGGGAACCTGCCACCTTGAAGTCCATGTCTCCGACGTGGTCCTCCAGGCCCTGGATGTCGGTGAGAGTGACGTACTCGCCGTTGTCACCGGTGACCAGGCCCACGGAGATGCCCGCAATAGGGGCCTTTATCGGGACTCCGGCGTCCATGAGGGCGAGGGTGCATGCGCAGACTGTCGCCATGGACGTCGAGCCGTTGGAGCTGAGGCATTCGCCCACAAGCCTGATGGTGTAGGGGAACTCGTCCTCGGTGGGCAGCACTGATGTCAGCGCGCGCTCGGCCAACGCTCCGTGGCCGATCTCGCGACGTCCGGGAGAGCCGACCCGCCGCGCTTCTCCGACGGAGTAGGGCGGGAAATTGTAGTGCAATAGGAATCGCTTGGATTCTTCGGGGCTGAGGGTGTCGATCTTCTGAGCGTCGCCCACTGAGCCGAGGGTGCAGACTCCCAGCACCTGAGTCTCGCCTCGCGAGAACAGTCCGGTGCCGTGGGTGCGTGGCAGGAGGGCGACCTCTGCGGACAGCGCGCGAATCTCTTTCACGCCTCTGCCGTCTGGCCTCGACCCTTCTTTGATGATTCGCTCTCGGAAGGACTCGTCCAGGGCGGTCTCAAAGGCTCCGCCGATGGTCCTGGAGTCGTACTCTTCGCCGAAGGTTTCGTTTAACTCGTCTTTCAGGGCCGAGAGGGCGGCGTCGCTGGCGTCGCCTTCGAGCCTGAGGGCTTCGAGAACCCGGTTTCCCAGAGCATCGGAGACTTTGGTCTCCAGTTCCGGGTCGTAGCCCCGTCGCTGATAGTCGTCGGTCTTGTCCTTGCCAACACCATCTCTCAGCTCTTCCTGAAGCTCGATAATCTGGAGGTTGGCTTCCTGGGCCTGCTCGATGGCCTCAATTACGATGTCTTCCGTGACCTCGCTGGCCCCGGCTTCCATCATCACGACGCCAGACTTGGAGCCTGCAACGATCAGGTCTAGCTGGCTGGTCTCCAACTCCTCGTATGACGGGTTGATGAGATACTCGCCGTCCAGATAGCCGACGCGAGTACAGGCAATCGGGCCGTCGAAAGGGATATCGGAGACGCTGAGGGCGGCTGAAGCGCCGGTGACCGCCAGAGTGTCGTAAGGTGTCTCCATGTCGATGGATAGGGGCGTGATTATTATCTGAACTTCGTTGCGAAAGCCCTTGGGGAACAGAGGGCGGATGGGCCTGTCGGTCAATCTCGCGATGAGAATTGAAAAGGTGCTTGGCCGGCCCTCTCTGCGGAAGAAACTTCCGGGAATCTTGCCCCTGGCGTAATGTCTCTCCTCCACGTCGATAGTGAGGGGAAAGAAGTCGATGCCTTCGCGGGGGTTGGCCATGGTGGCGGTGACCAGTAAAACGTTGTCACCGCTGGATACTACTACTGAACCGTTGGCTTTCTGAGCCAGTTTGCCGGTCTCAAATGAGACGACTCCTCGGCCCACGTCACGTTGAAAAGTGGATGTCATGGAAACGCAATTCCTCCTGGGCGGAACCCTTTGGAAAGAAGAATAGCGCCCGTTCGGGCGCTATGTGAGGCGGAGTGTTACCTGCGCAGGCCTAGCCTGGCGATGAGCGCGCGGTAGCGCGTTACGTCCTGTGCGTTTAGATAACGCAACAGCCGTCGTCTGCGTCCTACCATCTTCAGGAGTCCGCGACGGGTTGATTCGTCGTGTTTATTCTCTCTGAGATGCTGTGTGAGTCTTAGAATTCGAGAGGTGAGCACCGCTACCTGTGTTTCCGTGGAGCCTGTGTCGTTCTCGTGGGTCCGGTATTCTTCGATGATGGCCTGCTTATCAGCCTTGTCCAAGCCTGTCTCCTTGGGTCCCTCTTACTATTATGTCTCTATTCTTCTTCGGTGGAAATTGTATCATGCGCCGACGACGAGCCGCAAATTTTCGAGGTAACGATGACGGTGAATACGCGATCAACTTCCCTTTGGGTCATTTTCTTGGTTGTTGTTCTACAGTGTCGATGATGTCCAGCAGGCGGCGCAGGACGATCTGGGCCTGGATGTCCAGGCCGAAGCCGCAGCCGTGGTCGTCGAAGGATTTGATCAATTCTTCGATCTGTTCTCGTTCCTCGGAGGGCAATAATGGAGTGTTGGGCAATGGATCAGCCTCTCG
>JASLRP010000100.1 GCA_030743915.1 SAR202 cluster bacterium
AACTGACACCGGACGATGTGCATGACGCCGAGGTGGTGTCCTACGTCAAAGAGTTCCAGGGGCTGGTTGATCACTACCAGATCGGCACCATCAACCTGAACACCAAAATTCACCAGGGGCCGGAGTTCGGGCACTTCTTCATAATGCCTGAGGACAACCTCATCCACCTGTATGAGGGAACTGAACGCGCGTTCATCAACGGGAAAAAGGTCACCGCGCCACCCATCAAACTCGGAAGCATGGTGATGATCTACCCGAAAGAAGGCTCGATGCCCCGTAACAACTGCGCCTGCATCGTCAATGAGGCCTGGGTGACACCGGAGCAGAAGGCGGCAGCCAAACAGTGGATCAATTTCATACTGGAGGATGAACAACAACGAGAGTTCATGGCGAAAGGTTTCCGGCCAGGAGGCGACATTGCCCTGAACGACCCCATGAGCAAGATCACATCCCAGTACGGACTGGACCCAAACAAGCCCGGCAAGGTCCTGAATCCCTCTCACATCGAACCCGCGGTGGCAGCAGAGATCGACGCAACATGGACGGACGTCAAGCGGCCTGGAATCGTCACCTGGGTAGTGGACAAGTCTGGCTCCATGCTGGGCAACAAACTGGAACAAGCCCAAGAAGGCATGATCCAGGCCCTGGACACAATGGCGCCCAACAACCAGGTTGGCTTCGTGACATTCGACGATAAGGTGAACGCCGCCATCCCGGTCTCGCCGCTGGCCAACATCAAGTTCACCATCGCCGAAGCCGTCCAGTCAATGAGGGCGGGCGGGGAAACGGCGCTCTACGACGCAATAAAACGAGGAATCGAAATGACAGACTCAGCGGCAGGCGAACCGAACGCCATTCGGGCCGTCGTCGTGCTGACCGATGGCCAGGCCACCGGAGGTTCGACCAGGCTCGATCAGATCATCAAGCTGGCAAGCTCCCGCGAGAAACCAATCCAACATTTCTCCGCATTCGAGGGTGACCCGCTCCCAGTGGACATCGAAGGTGTCGTGGTCAACAAAAACCAGGTGATCGGCACAGCGCTGGCGCTGAACACGATACACGACATTCAAATCTTCTTCATCGGCATCGGAGAAGACGCTGACCTGGACATCGGCAGGATGCTATCCGGGGCCACCGGAGCAGACTTCCGGGGCGTCACTGAGGAGGACCTGGCAGAGGCGCTGTCCGAGTTCAGCAGGTATTTCTAACCGACGCTCAGTCCCACCCAGAGTCGGACCGGAGGAGCGAACATGCTGATAAGCCCAACAGTGATAGGCAGAAAACGGACTTACTGGATCATCGAAATCATGGTTAGAAAGGGCCAACAGATGCGAACTGCGCTAACCCATCCCTTCGGACTGACAGTGCTGACAACCAGCCTGCTGGTGGCGGCAGCCATGCGATATCTGCCGCCACTGGAGCGCTGGGACGGGCAGGCAACCTGGGTGGCGCTCTGGGGTTTCCTGGGATACGGAATCTCCGCATACGCAGTCACCCGATGGCAGCCGGCGCCCTCAGGAGCCGAGCTGGTCACCCTCCAGTCAATCAGGCAGTACATCGAGGGAGAGCTGGCCCTGCGGCAGGAGTCCCACTCAACAGAGCTGACCCGAACACTGTCTGAGGCCATCAGCTACATTGATCGGCAGGTCGAGCCACTCCTCGCCCATCTCATGGAGCGCGAGAGCGACCTGGCAACATTGTTGGAACAATACGAGCGCGGAACGCTGCCGCCCCCTGAGCAGTCAGTCCTGGCCCGTCTCCAGAGGCTGCACCAACTCCAGCGCGATGCCATAGACGACTGTTTGCAGCAGGCGGCGAACGCCGCTGGAACGCTGGCGGCAATCCTCCAGACAGGCGATGACACCAGAGTCGCAGCCGA
>JASLRP010000101.1 GCA_030743915.1 SAR202 cluster bacterium
GGGCGACAGTTCTCCCGTGTTCGTCTTGGATGAATATGGCCCCACGCGCATGATTCGGACTGAACGCTGGAAGTATGTCCACAGATATCCAGACGGCCCGAACGAGCTGTATGACCTTGCCAATGACCCGTCGGAGGCTCGCAATCTGATTGATGAGTCGAAGTATGGCGAGAAGATTGGCGAATTGAGGGATGAGTTGCAAAGCTGGTTCGATCAATACTCCGATCCCGATATCGATGGCAGCAAACAGAATGTGATGGGCAGGGGCCAGCTTGGGATGGTGGCTTCTGAGGCGCACCCCAAGCCGTTCGCCGATGATCTTGTGTTCTTCTCAGAGGGCCGGTAGCCTTCTTACTCTTGGTCGCGGCTCACGCCGATTGTTGGATCAGTCTTCGATTGCGGGATTCGCGTCCATGATCGCTTCGGCCACACTCCAGACCTGTGGAAGGAATTCTCGCACGCGTTGGCTACGTTGTTGTAGATCGGCGAACGACGATATGCCGAGATCGGCGAGGAGCGTGTGGAAGCCTTCGGCGAATTTCTCCCGTTCAACCAGAGAGGCGTCGTTGTGAAGGATTGCCATGCAACGTGAGTAAGTCGCGACGATCCAGTAAACCGCTTCGCGATGGTTGCCCTGATCGACGAACTCTCGACTTCCGCCAATCGAGATTGGTCGGCCAACCTCGCTGATGTCTGAGGCGAAACGATAGGGCGTTATGATGATGTCTTTGGCGAAGTCAAATACCTCGGTGACCGCATCGAGATGATGTTCGACCCGTTCCTTGCCTATCTCTGCGCTTCCCTGCAACTCCATCAGGTCCTCGTATAAGTCAAGGTGTCCGTGTTCAGCCAGCAGCATTCGAGCTTCCATATATCTGCGGCGCACCGTGGGGTTCTGCAACCCTGCTGTCAATACGACATGGCACAGACCGGCCGTGCCGAATAACCAACATGTGACCTGGTCGTGATGAAGCGGAAATTCGTTGACGCGTTGGAGGTATCCTCGGGTGTTCCGCATTGCGCCTTCGCACCGTTCGCGGACCCAATAATGTTTCGCAAAATCTCTAGACACTGCTGAGAACAGGGGAGCCAGGTCTCCAGAAGGGTCGGAGAGGATGTTGGATGGTCGGAATGCCCCTGCTCGGCGGTATTCGCCCAAGACCTGTTGCGGGGAATTGATCTGGTCCCATGGAGGGAAATTCACTTCGATCAGCACATTGTGATATAGGAATTTCGTGGGTTTGTTTTCGGGTTGAGGGCGTTCCAGGACGACAGCGACATCCACGTCAGAACTGCCAGGAAATTCGACATCGTCTGGAAGGTGAGTTACGGAACCGACGAGGTACGCGCCCAGGAAGTCAGTCAGTCCCTCACATTCCTTGATTACCCACTGGCGAGCGATTTCTTTGGCCTGGCTGACAATCATGATTACCCAGGAATCGAGTCAGGTTTGGTTAGTTGGATTCCAACCTGTCGGTGAAAATGGCTAGTTGGCGTTCGAGACTGCGCTGGCGGAGGGCGACTGTGAGGTCGCCTCGCGTTCGTTCGATGACGCCGCGCATGACATCGGTGTTGCGACGAAGGCCCCGAGTCACGGCGTCGGGGAAGTCGAGGGTTACCAGGACTGAATACACCTCGTCCATGAGTCTCAGAAGGTCTTCACAGCGACTGAAGTCGTCCTTTCTGAGCATGTCCAGAACGAACCGCCGCAGTTCGCCGATGGCTTCTGCGAGGCCATTCATGTAGGCCCCGGCGCCGATGGCCAGTTCGTCCATCGTCGGAAGTCTCGACCCTTCGGTGAACGCCAGAGTCGCGCAGGCCTCAACGTACTCCTTTTGGCCGTCCTCGACGAATCCGCCGTAGAAGACCTCGGGATGCTCTTCCTGCACTTTATCGAGTGTGGAGAGCAGGGTTCCCGCCTGTTCTTTCAAGCTCCGGGCTTCCTCAAAGTCGCTTCTGTGAGAGGCGCGAATTGAGTTTGCTGAGAAACGAATCACCTGTCGCGATGCGCGCAGAGCTTCTTCGCGGGCGCCGTGGGTCTGGCTCATGGCCTGCATGGCCTGATCTCCGGCTGCTCGCACAGCAACGACGAGTTCGTCGGTGGTGATGCCCGTCTCGTTCTCTGGCAATTTTGACTCCTTGTCGTTGGGTCTCGGCCAGTTAATGTTGGATGCGCCGAGGCCACGATGGTGATAAATACTGGCGAGCCAAATCAGGCTCACGAGCCCTGTTTTCTATCGAGAATAGATCGATGACTCTGTTAACCGGATGCGTCTTCGAACATCTTTACCAACTCGCGTGTGGCGGTCTGCGGGTCATCTGAATATGTTATTGCGCTGACGATGCACAAACAGTCGGCTCCGGCCTTGACAACATCATCGAGGTTGGATTTGCCGATGCCTCCGATGGCGATCAAAGGCAGGGGCACGGCGTTTTTGACTCGGGTGATCTCCTCCGGGCCGGTTGCGGTGCGCCCGGATTTGCCCATTGTTTGCGTTGCATAGATGGCGCCGACGGCCACATAGTCCACGCCCTGCGCCTGAGATTCCTGGGACTGCTCCAATCCGCTGTTGGAACGGCCGATTAGCTGGTCCGGGGTGAGCAGAGCGCGGGCGCTTTCGGTGGGCAAGTCTGTCTGGCCGATGTGCAGACCGTGGGCATTGGAGGCGCGGGCAACGTCAGCGGCGTCGTTCATGAAGAACAGGGCGTCGTACTCGTCGCACATCTCCTTCAGGAGAATGGCCTGCTCCAGTTGTTGGCCTTTGTCGCTCAGTTTGTCTCGAAGTTGGATGACCTTGGCGCCGCCCTCCAACGTTGCGCGAGTCATGAACTCCATCGAACGGCCCTGGGTGGCTTCGGGATCGACGATCACATAGATTCCGGTCAGTTTCTCGGCGAGCGTTGCTCTGAAGTTGAACCCTGCCTGCTGTTCTGCGCGGTCCAACACCAGCCCAGCCCTTCTCAACCAGGACTCCTCCAGAATCGGAGCATCGCCGTCTCGCACGGCGGCCAGCGTGCCCACAGTGGCCCGCACGGACTCGATGGCGCCAACGGCCAACGCCTTGTGGTCATCTGTTAGTTTGGCGTGAGCCTGCCGTCGCTCAGAGGTCTCCTCGCGGGTCAGGTCGCCGGATTCAGGGAATGCAAGAGACTCCCTCATCATCTTGATGTCCGAATACAACCCCAGTGGGGCGGTAATCAGGGTTTCGAGGAGTCGGATTCCTTCGATAAGCGCGGTTGTCTGGGCTTGGGTGTATGGGTTCATGTTTCCTGTCTCGACTGTGCTTTGGTCTGGATTCGGCGAACTGGCAGGCCGGGCGGTTTCAATCTGTGTGTGCCGGGGCGTCTTTATGCCTGTGCCAATCGCTAACGGGTTTCCGAATTCGTGCCTTGAGGTTGACAGATGTCGCGCAGGGTTGACATGTTTATCGGCCAACGCTCTCAAATATGGCGTGGGCTGAATTTTAGCACAGTCGGAGTGTCGAGAATGCGCCTGGAGTAGATTAGCCCTCGGAGGAGAACCCCATCGGGTCGTCGTCGAATTCTATTTCTTCCAAGGCTGTCTTGGCGGCTTCCTCTATTGCGTCGTCGCCCATTAGCAGGCATTGCTGAAGGGCCCGTTTGGAAAGACTGCCCCCGATAGCCCCCAAAGCCCGGACCGAGGCAAGCTGCACCAGCGAGTCGTCATCATTTAGCAGAGCAATCACGTGGGGGGCGGCGTCTTCCTCGCCCAGATTGCCGCAAGCGGTGGCGGCCTCGTAGCGTATGGCAGGATCGGCGTTGGTGGTGTCCTGGATCACCGTGGGCATCCATTTGGAATCAGAGCTTCTGCCCATTGCGTAAATGGCGCTCTGTTTCAGTTCCGGGTTGCCGTCGTCGTAGGCTTCCTGGATAATCTGCTCGACCTGGGGAGAGTTGAAGCTGGCCACCGACTCGATGGCCCTACGCTTGGCTTCCAGGCTTTCATCTTCGCGCTCAATCACCGCCATCAGGGCAACTCTGATGCGCTCGGCGTCTCGCTTCAGCACCTTGCCGTCCTGGGCCATCACAGCGAATTTGCCCAGCGACACTGCCGCAGATGCCCTGACTTCCAGAGAATCATCTTTGAGCAGGAGGTCTATCAATGGCCGGATGATGGTTCTGTCGTCCGAGTCTTCCAGGCCTCTGGCGGCCTTTGCGCGGACCAGGTCATCCCGGTCTCTCAGGCAGGCTCTGAAAACAGACGCGAAGTCCAGGTCGAGGTTATCCTCCACCAGTTCGGTCATTCGGTCTACGATTTCTCTACGACGTTCAGTGGGGATGGTTGTCCACACGCCCATCAATTCGATAACTTCTGGCCCGGCCAGCCCTGAGAGCTGGAGCAGGTCCGAATGGTTTATCGCAGTACCGGAATCGACAAGTTCTGAAAAGTAGTTGTCTAGTGTCACCCTTAAATCATCCTGGAAAGCCCGTCGAGTCTAACATGAAACAATATGCCCCAAATCGCGGGAGATTTATTGGAATCCTCAAGTGGCATAGTGGCTTGACGTCTGACGAGGCGCCTTTGATTTGACCACGTAACCTGTGTAACTTAGTTTGAAGTTAATTGAGCTAAACTCCCTTTGTCAAGTCAGGTTTAGGATTTTGTCGGCTGATTGCCATATAATCCGGTCAGACTGGGCAAGACCGGACGCACAGTCTGATTTCTCGATATTTAACTGATAGCAAAAGGACATATCTCGTGTCAACGCGCAGAGCGGAATCCAAACGCAAACCTCGGATTCGCAAATACAAGGCTCCAGAAGTTATGGAGATTCTTGCGCCTGTCCACGGACCGGCTGACTGGGAACCTCGGTATAGCGCCGCTGAGGAGTTGGTCTATACTATACTATCTCAGCATACCTCTGACCTAAACTCGGAGCGCGCATACCAAACCCTGATGGACACGTTTGGCTCTCTGAGGGCCGTGGCCGATGCCTCCCCGGAAGCCATCGAAGAGGCTATTCGACGCGGCGGTCTGGCGAAGCAGAAGTCTGTGCGCATCAAGTCGATACTCAACCAGGTTTATGAGGAGGTAGGGTCCTTCGACCTGTCATTTCTGGCAGAGATGCCGCTGGATGAGGCCAAGGCGTGGCTGAAGAAGTTCGACGGCATCGGCCCCAAGACAGCCGCGATCATTCTGTGCTTTGCGCTGGGGATGCCCGCGATGCCGGTGGACACTCACATCTATCGGGTGTCGCAACGGCTGAGGTTGATCGGCCCCAAGGTCAACGCCGACAAGGCCCACGATCTGCTGGAGCCGATGGTGCCGCCAGAGGACGTTTTCGCCTTTCACGTCTATCTGATTCGGCATGGACGGGAAGTCTGCAAGGCCCAGAGGCCCAAATGCGTCGAGTGCGTGCTGGCGGAACGCTGCCCCTCTCAGGGCAAGTTCGACAAACCCAAAAGAAAGACTTCGACTAAGAAATCGAGGTCACGAGCCTCGACGAGTTAGACTGTCGAATATTGCATTTGAATTACCACTCTGAGACGGCGGTCGAAGAGTCTGATTCCAGGATGCCACTGTGGGATTCTAGCGACCAGATACTTCGCTCCGCTCAGTATGGCGAGTTGAGGCTTGAGTTACGCATTACTAGTAGATGGAGCAAACAACATGGTAAGCCCAACCGATCCAAACGAAGTCAGGATGACGGGCGAGAATTCGTTCATCAGGCTGCAAGACACCGAGGACGGGCCTCAGCACACCCGCACCAGCCATTGGAGGGTGCTGTGGTCTCCGGCTGGGCCAGGCCACGTGCTGTTCATGAAGGCCGACGTTTCAGGCGGCGCGGTCAAGGTCTATGCGGACAATATTGCGCTGGCCCGGTGGCTCCAGGAAGAGATCGAGAGTATGCTCTTCCCAGAGTTCGCCGACCAGAGCATTCCGGTCACATCCGCCATCTTCGAGAGGGACGGCGACGGCCAAAACTTCTGGACCGAAACCGTTGACTCTGCGGAAGAGTCAATCGAATTGACTTGGCACGATTTCGCCGAGCCGTTCGTCCTGCGAGCAGAACCTGGCTCAGTGCCCGGTCGCGCTCACGGCGTGTATTCTTGTTTCATTCCTGCACGGAAGGCGCAGTTGACCGTGAATGGACAGGTCGCCAGCGGCAGGCCATATCCCGAGCAGCGCGGCGACAAAGAGAGCAGCACTGCCGTTCTCGCATGGTCTGAGACCTGGGTGCTGGCTAGTTAATTTTTAGTCAGGTATGGCCGCGATGGCGCTGATCTCGACCAGGAAATCTTCGCTGGCAAGTCCACTGATAATCAGCAGTGTGTTGGCAGGGAAGTCCCGGTCTGGAAACAGGCTGGGATAGACCTCGGCGCGTGCTTCCCTGTAACCCGCTGAGGACTCGCGCCCGACGACGTAGGTCGTGAACTCGACCACGTCTGAGAAGGACGCGCCCTGACTGGAGAGGATGTTCCCAAGATTTTCAAATATCTGGCGGGTCTGGGCGGCGGCGTCGCCCTTTCCGACGACGTTGCCTTCCATGTCCACAGAGACCTGACCGGCGATGAACAGCAGGTCTTTGGTTGACGTTCTGATGGCCTGAGAATAGTCCCCGATGGGTTGGGGAGCGGACTGGGTGTTTACGACCTGACGATGGGAGCCTGACATTTGTGAATCTCCTGCGGCTACTGATAGTGATTGAACAGAACTGTATAGGCGCTCACGAGGATAACACATGACCAAAGACGGCCCACACCTGGTTGGATTGAACGACATCTATGCGGCCCAAGAGGTGATTCACCCGCATCTGCACCGCACGCCGGTGGCGGGCGCTTCGTACCTGGGAGAACGCGTCAACGCAACACTGTTTTTCAAGCTGGAGATGTTCCAGAAAACAGGCTCGTTCAAACCTCGGGGCGTTCTGAATAACATGCACAACCTGTCTGGGGAAGAAAAGCGCCTGGGCGTCATCTCGCTGTCGGCGGGCAACCATGCTCAGGCGTTGGCGTATGCTGCGTCGATGTCCGGCATCCCGGCGACGATCGTCATGCCTGCCAATGCCGTCACCAGCAAGGTCGAGGCCACGAGAGGATACGGGGGCGAGGTCGTGCTGACCAGCGATGACCTCATGGAGACCACGCTGGAGATACAACGCCAACGGAACCTGACCCTGGTGCATCCCTTCGACAGCCTGGACACCATCGCCGGGACGGGAACTCTGGGGTTGGAGCTGCTCGACGACCTGCCGTATGCGGACGTTGTGGTTGTCGGTATCGGTGGGGGCGGACTGATCTCCGGCGTTGCGGCTGCGATCAAGCTGAATAATCCGAATGTCAGGGTTATCGGCGTTGAGCCGGAGGGCGCGCCCGGCATGACTCGCTCGCTGGCATCCGGCGTTCCGGAACATCTAGATACGTTGGACACCATCGCCGATGGCCTGGCCGCTCCGTTCGTGGGTCAGCACAATCTCGACCACGTCCAGGCGTTTGTGGACGATGTGGTGTTGGTCAGCGACGCGCAGATCGCTGAAGCGATGGGCCTGATTCTGGAGCGCGGCAAGGTTCTGGCGGAAGCCGCGGCGGCGTCAACCTACGCTGCGCTGCTGTCAGGCAAGGTCTCGCTGTCCACGGGTGAGACCGTGGTGTGCGTCCTGAGCGGCGGCAACGTTGACGTCGCTCGTCTGGTCAGTATTCTGGGCGGATGAAGTTCGTTAGCCCTTGTAGATAATCGTTCCGCCGGACAGGTCTCGGTTCAGCCTTCTGTTGAGGTGCAACCCTTCCAGAATAAGCTCGATGGCCGAGGCAATGGCCGCTGGGTCTTCCGACGTCTCGATGCGCTGGACCATCTCTTTGAGATTGCCCATCTCCGGAAGTTTCGCGGCGTAGGCTTCGGAGAGGACTTCGGTTCCCGTCTCCATGATTACGCCTTCCTCGAACCGGGTAAGCACGGCGTCGAACTCTCTGGCGCTGAAATATCGCCCGAAGGTGTTTATCACGGCTTTCTTGATGAGGTCGTCGATGACCTTGCCCTCGCGACCTTCCTCAACGCTCTCCATCTCCACCTTGCCGGTTGTGGAGGCGATGATGGCAGGAAGGTCGCTGACTCTGGGAGCAGCGTTCTCTTTCAGCCTGAGACTACGCTTGAAGGCGTTTCCGACCATCGTCTCGTAGTTGGCGATTGACACTCGCAGGCTTACGCCGGACCGCTGGTTGATTTCAGGACTGCGGCGAGCCAGGGACGTGATCTCGGCGATGACCTCTTTCATGTACTGAGGAACATTGACCGCCTCTTCGACGTCGTCAAATCGGGTGTGTTCCTGCTCGACGATGTTGATCTCTTCGTCCAGGGATTGAGGATAGTGAGTCCGAATCTGAGCGCCGTACCTGTCTTTCAGTGGGGTGATGATGCGGCCTCGGTTGGTGTAGTCCTCGGGGTTGGCCGAACATACCAAGAACACATCCAGGGGCAGCATGATCTTGTAGCCTTTGATCTGGACGTCCCGCTCTTGCATCAGGCTGAACAGGCTGACCTGGATACGCTCCGAGAGGTCGGGAAGCTCGTTGATGCAAAATATGCCCCGGTTAGTGCGGGGAATCAGGCCGTAGTGGATGGTGAATTCGTCGGAAAGATAGCGGCCCTCGGCGACCTTGATGGGGTCGATTTCGCCGATCAGGTCCGCAACGGTTACGTCAGGAGTCGCCAGTTTTTCGGCGTATCGCTCCTCACGTCCTATCCACCGGATTGGCACGTCGTCCCCGCTATCTTCGATCTTCATCTTGCAGGGAGTGCAGATTGGGTCGAAGGGGTCGTCGTTAAGTTCGCACCCGGCGATGATAGGCGTCTCATCATCCATCAGGGAGACCATGCCCCGGATTAGCCGAGACTTCGCCTGCCCACGCTCGCCCAACAGTATGATGTCCTGTCCGGCAAGGATGGCGTTTTCGAGTTGGGGAATTACGGATTCATCGAAACCGACGATGCCGGGAAAAAGTTCCTCTCCGGCTTTGATCTTGGCAATCAGGTTGCGTCGCAATTCCTGCCGGACGGGCACCGATTCGTGCCCGCTCTCGCGCAGTTCTCCGATAGTCTTAGCTTGAGAGTTTGATGTCATTCTAGAACCACTCCTGGTAACCTCGCCGCGAGTATTTTGTGTTTCTGGGAATCCTCGAACGCGCTATATGGTCCGTGGAGTGTGTGGGCGTCGAGCGAGGGAAGGTCGTTGATGTCAGTTTTGCACACCACGTTCGGAGTTGCAACTGTAAGGAGTGAGTCGTGTTGGCGCGGAATGCGAAACATCTGGTCGCGTGGAAGACAGAGGCTTTCTGATTCGACGAGATTCTTCGGATGCGACCTCAGAATGGCTAGTTAGAGACCGCTGGTCGTCATTCGCGACGCCTGTATATCTGCACTGCCGCATAGTCGAGTATCGAGCCTTTGATGGGGACTTCGGGTTTCTTGAGTTTCACCAAGACCGACTCCACGGGATAGAGTCCCAGAATGTTGGTCGCTATGCGCTGGGCCACTGCCTCCAGGAGGTTGAGAGACGGTCCCTCCATGACTTCCTTTACGGCCTGGTAGAAACGGGAATAGTTGACCGTATCCGTCAAGGCGTCGCTGGCTCCAGCGGGCCGGAGATCGTATTCGATCTCCAGGTCCACGATGAACCTTTGGCCCAATTCCTTCTCCTCGGAGTTGGCGCCGTGGAATCCGTAGAACACCATGCCAGACAGGATGATCTTGTCACGGCTCAATTTCTCGATACCTTGCGCATGGTCACTCCTCGTTTGATGCCCAGTCGAGGGAGCGAGTCACCGCCCTCGACCAGGATTGTTGTAGCGCCACTCTGGATTCTTCCTCCATCATGGGGACGTATTTCGCTCCGGACCTCCACAGGTTGGCAATCTCGGCCTGGTCTTTCCAGAAGCCGACGGCGAGACCCGCCAGATATGCCGAACCCAACGCCGTGGTCTCCTGAGATTCGGACGGCTCAATCGGGATGCTCAGCATGTCCGATTGAAACTGCATCATAAGTTTGTTCACCGTCGCGCCGCCATCGACCCGCAATGTTGAGATATTCAGCCCGGTGTCGGACTCCATTGCCTCCACGATGTCTCGCGTCTGGTAAGCAGTCGATTCCAGAGCGGCGCGGGCGATGTGGGCTTTGGTGGAGCCACGAGTCAACCCGACGATGGAACCGCGAGCGTGCATGTCCCAATGAGGAGCGCCGAGTCCGGCGAAGGCCGGAACGATGTACACTCCGCCGTTGTCTGGGACACTGGAGGCCAGGTCCTCGACCTCCGAAGATGCGCCGATGACGCCCAGCCCGTCCCTCAGCCATTGCACAGTGGCGCCAGTTGAGAAGATGCTTCCCTCAAGCGCGTAGGTCACATCGTCGCCGATTTTCCAGGCCACTGTCGATAGCAGTCCATGCTCAGAATTGACAGGCTGGTCTCCCGTGTTCATGAGAACGAAGGAGCCGGTCCCGTAGGTGTTCTTCGCCATTCCGGGTTGGAAACACGCCTGACCGAACAGCGACGCCTGCTGGTCTCCGGCGATTCCGGCGATAGGGATGCCTTGGCCCGCGAAAAGATGTCCGCTGGCGTAGCCGTACACCTCGCTTGAAGATAGGACTTCCGGGAGCATCGCTCTGGGTATTGCGAGGGCCTCCAGCAGGTCGTCGTCCCAGTCGAAGGTGTGAATGTTGAAAAGCATCGTTCTGGAGGCGTTGGTCGCATCGGTGATGTGGACAGTTCCGTTGGTGAGCTGCCAGACGAGCCAGGAGTCCACCGTGCCGCAGGCCAGTTCCCCGGCCTCTGCTCTCGCCTGACCGTTGGGGATGGCGTCTAGAATCCATTGGAATTTCGTGCCTGAGAAGTACGGATCTATGGGCAGACCGGTCTTTTTTCGGACGGACGGCCCCAGGCCTCTTGATATCAGAGATTCACAGATCGGCGCGGTGCGTCGGCACTGCCAGACGATGGCGTTCATCACCGGCTCTCCGGTGGCCCTGTCCCACACCAGGGCCGTCTCTCGCTGATTTGTTATGCCGATGGCCTTGACTGCTCTGGGGTGGACCTCGGTTTCGTCCAATAGCTCGGCTGCGACCTCGATGCAGGACTCGAAAAGCTCCGAGGGATCATGTTCGACCCATCCGGGTTGGGGATAGATCTGCTCAATCTCCTGATTCACGGACCACACGGGACGTCCCGACCCATCCACCAGAACGGCGGTTGTGCCTGTGGTGCCCTGGTCCAGCGCGATGATGTACCCTGATTCTGTCATTGAATGGCCTCGACACATACTTTGGGCATTGAATGCCGATTGTGTCAAGCGAGATTTCGACGCATAATGTCACGGGCCGCAACATTTTGGCCGAGGATGAAACGATATGCAGGAACGACGCATCAGAATCACTGCTGGCGACATCGAAGTCACCGGACTGCTGAACGACAGCGGGACCGCCGATCTGGTCTGGGACGCTCTGCCCGTCACGGCGTCAGGCAGCACGTGGGGCGATGAGATATACTTCCGCACCGAAATCGTCACCGGAGTCCAAGACGGTCAGGAAGTTGTGGATATGGGCGCTCTGGCGTACTGGCCGCCGGGCCAGGCAATATGCCTGTTTTACGGGCCGACTCCCATGAGTCAGGGTGATGATATCAGGCCCGCCAGCGCGGTAAACGTGTTCGGGCAGATCGAGGGCGATCCGACGATCCTGAAGCCCGCAACCTCCGGCGTTCAGGTGTCTGTCGAGAGAGCATAATCAGCCAACAGGGGA
The DNA here is from genome assembly GCA_030743915.1 of SAR202 cluster bacterium. Classification (GTDB taxonomy): domain Bacteria; phylum Chloroflexota; class Dehalococcoidia; order Lucifugimonadales; family UBA1123; genus UBA1123. Next base: position 11,748 of record JASLRP010000101.1, read on the forward strand.
AGCACAATGGGATTTTCCGATGATCTCAGACGCATGGGCGCGTCCATGTGGGAGACTGAGCATAACCACCCCTTCGTCACGGGAATTGGCGATGGCACTCTTCCGCTAGACAAATTCCGATACTACATGAGGCAAGATTATCTGTTTCTTGTCGGATACTGTCGAGCCATTTCCCTGGCGGTGGCCAAAGCGTCAACGGTCGAGGATATGGGCTGGTTCGCAAAGCTAATCCACGAGACGCTGAATCTTGAAATGTCTCTCCACATCAGTTTCTGTGAAGACTTTGGAATCTCGAAAGAGGAGCTATTGGCTACCAAGCCGTCTCCGACTACTGTGGCCTATACCAACCAGATGATACAGACTGGATTTTCAGGCAGCGTCGGCGAGATCGCGTGCGTGATTTTGCCGTGCGCATGGGGATATTGCGAAATTGGCCAGATGTTGGCTGACAGGGGCAAACCCGATTCGCAACCGCTCTACGGAAGATGGATCGACATGTATAACTCAGAGGAGTACGAAGAACTGGTCCTCTGGCTTCGGTCGTTCGTCGATCGCGTTGGCGCAGACGCCAGTGACGAGGAGCTGCAGCGGATGAAACGAGCGTTCATGCTGGGCAGCCAATACGAGTACATGTTCTGGGACGCCGCTTACAGGCTGGAGGCGTGGCCTGTATAATGGACGGTGATTATCTGATTTCTCCACGCGGGAGCCAAACTCGAATTTGAATATATCCTTCGGGTCGAACTACCGATGGTGGGCGTTCGCTGCTCTGTCCATCGGGATGTTCGCCTCTGTAGCCCACCACGGCAGCACCATCGTCGCGCTGCCGTCCATCTCTGATTCTTTCAAGACCGATCTCCCCACCACTCAGTGGGTGTTGATCGGTTACTCTTTGACAATTGCCGCGCTGTTGCTCCCAATGGGTCGCATGGCGGATATCGTGGGGCGCAAGCCCGTCTATATCATCGGTTTTTCCATATTCACCGTCGGCGGAATATGGGCTGGATTCGCCTCCAACATTGAGATTCTGATAGTTGCCAAAGTCTTCCAGGGCGTTGGCGCTGCGATGACTCAAGGCACGTCGATGGCGATGATGGTTTCGACGTTCCCGCCGGAGGAGCGCGGCAAGGCGCTTGGCCTCCAGATGAGCATGGTCGGTCTTGGCGGCGTTGCAGGCCCGGCGCTGGGCGGGTTACTCATCGGCCTTCTGAACTGGCAGTGGGTCTTCTTTGGAAGCGGAATTCTGGGCGGGGCGTCGGTGGTGGCCGGGTTGATTGTGCTGGACGCCAAGCGCGTCGGGCAGCCATCGGGCGATAGAGAAGCATTCGATTGGCTGGGAGCGGCCCTGTCCACAACGGCCATGATCTCATTCCTGATGGGCATGACCGGCGGGCCGATGATTGGATGGACCAACCCGCTTATTGTTGTGGCGCTGGTTGGGTTCTTTGGCCTGGTTGCGATATTCGTCTGGTGGGAACTGCGAGCGCCCTCTCCGATGATGGACGTCCGGCTGTTCCAGCGCAGACTTTTCACTCTGGGGGTGTCCGCCAGCTACCTGTCATTCCTGGGCATGTCGTCGGTCCGATTCTTGATGCCGTTCTACCTCCAGGCCGTGCTGGGCTATTCTCCGGGTCAGGTGGGACTCATGATCGTCCCTGGCGCTGTGATGATGATCATCATGGGGCCTCTGAGCGGCAGGCTGTCAGACCGGTTTGGCGTCAGGCCGTTTACGGTGGGTGGGATGGTGGTGTCTGTGTCCGGCCTGCTGCTGTTGTCAACCCTGACACCCAACTCATCATACTTGCTGGGAGTGGCCGGGATGGTGATGCAGAGCTTCGGAACAGGGACGTTCAACGCCCCTAATAACAGCGCTGTGCTGAGCGCCGTTGAGCAGAGCAAGTATGGCGTTATCTCAGGATTCCTGAACCTGGTGCGCAACTCTGGCAATCTGACCAGTGTTGCGGTGGCGACGGCTATCGTGACTGCCACTATGGCGTCTCTCGGCTATGCCCCGTCGCTGGCTAAGGTCTCTGCGGACGGCGACGCCGGGTTGATTGCGGCGTTCACATCGGGATTGCGGATGGCATACCGCATCATGGCGGTGTTTGTGGTCGTCGCCATCGTGGCATCAATGTTCAAGGGCACGCCTGTGGAGCAGGAACCGGTCGCCGAATCGCCAGAACTGCCCACGCCTGAACGAGCCACCGCCTGACTCCGACACAGACTCGTCGGGCCTCCGGTTGACAGCGCAGTTGGCGTCGAATACTCTGCGGGACACCAACTGATCCACGTAACGTTGACCGTAATGGACTGTCCTCATGCCCGATAATTCGACCAACCACCCACAACCTCTGGA
>JASLRP010000102.1 GCA_030743915.1 SAR202 cluster bacterium
AAACCAATCCCACGCCAGAGGAGCGCCCCGTGAAGATCACAAAAGTCGAGGCCATCGGAGTCTCTCGATACCTGTACGCGAAGATACACACCGACGAAGGAATCACAGGTCTGGGTGAGTCCGGCGCCTGGGGTTATCTCGAAGCCTCGAAGTCGGCCATCGAACTGTTCGGACGTTACCTGGTGGGCAAAGACCCCCTCCGGATTGAGCACCACTGGCAGTACATGTACCGATTCAGCCATTTTCGGGGAGCTGCCATCATGGGCGCTCTCAGCGCTCTGGATATTGCCATGTGGGACATCATGGGCAAGAATTTCGGCGTGCCCGTCCATCAGCTGCTGGGCGGCAAAACTCGGGACAAAGCCCGTGTCTATTATCACGTATTCGGAGACACCAAGGAGAAGTTGGTCCAGGGGATCAAGGACGCCAAGGAGCTTGGGTTCACGGCGGTCGGTCACTTGACGCCGTTCCTCGACGAGTCTCGCGACGTCCCGTATTTCAAGACTCACGCCAACAAGATAGGCGACGCCATCGACACCGTGGGAGCTTATCGAGATGCCGTGGGCAATGACGTTGATCTCTGTATCGAGATCCACCGACGCCTGACCCCAGCCGAAGCCATCGCCCTGGGGCGCGGCATCGAGCAGTACAATCCCTACTTCTACGAAGACCCTATTTTGCCGGAGAATTTCGACGCGATGGGCCTCGTGGCGCAGCACATCAACATTCCCATAGCCACTGGCGAGCGTTTGCACACGATCCACGAATTTGAGATGCTATTGAAGCGGGGCGCCGTCCAATACGTTCGACCCGACGTGTGCATGGTGGGCGGCATCACTCACGCCAAGAAGATTGCTGCCATAGCCGAGGCTCACTACGTCGGCGTCGTGCCTCACAATCCGCTCAGTCCCGTAAGCACAGCCGCCTGCCTCCAGATCGCGGCGTCCATCCCCAACTTCGCCCTTCAAGAGTACCCCATCGGAGAGGGCGAGGCGCCCAAGACGGAGATGGTCAAGTCCGCAGTTACCCAGGAGAATGGGTACCTGATCGTTCCCGACGCTCCCGGCATCGGAATTGAGCTGGCGGACGATGCGGCTGAGAAGCACCCATTCACGCCTCGCGTTGTCGCGACTCGGCTCCACGAGGACGGTTCTGTGATCGACCAGTAGGAATAACGAATTTGACTGACCAGCACATCGACATCCGACCCATAACTGAAGAAGAATGGCCCGAGTGGGCGCGCGCTGGAACGCGGGCGTTCGGCGGGCGCTTCGATCCTGCGGACGAATCTCAGATTCGCGGCATCATAGAGATCGACCGATCCCTGGGCGCGTTTCACAATGGCAGAATTGTGGGAACGACCACCGCTCACACCCTCGAACTGACAATACTGTCACGTCATGTTCCCTTCGCGTTGGTGGATGCTGTGTCGGTGCAACCGACCCACCGAAGACGGGGCCTGCTAAACCGGATGATGAAACTTCAGTTGGAGGAGTTCCAAGAGCGTGGAGAGTTCTTGGCAGGGCTCACAGCGACAGAAAGCTCGATCTACGGACGATTTGGTTTTGGCATCGCAAGTTGGGGCGAGAACTGGACAATCTCGCGAGACCACACCGAAATATTGAACGTTCCCCAGCAAACCGGAGAAACCCGGTTCGTCGATCCCGAGGAAATGCGTTCGATCTGGCCTCAGATTTTTGAACGGGTGCGACACGAGCGCAACGGCATGTTCAGTTTTCCTGACCCCTTCTGGGACCTTTTCCAGCACGATCCTGAACAATGGCGCGGGGGCGCTAGCGGGTTCTTCCACGTGGTCTATGAGACCGACGGCGGCCCGACAGGATGTGTGTCATACCGCCTTCAAAGCGGGGTTGTGATCGTAAATATGCTCCTGGGTGAAAATCTGGAAGCAGAGCGAGCGTTGTGGAGCTTCTGTTTCGGCATTGATCTCATGACCGAAATTAGAGCGCTCGCACGCCCCGTCGATGATCCTCTGCCCTGGCTGCTGATCAACACTCGCAAACTCGAACGCTCTGTGCGGGATGAGTTGTGGCTCAGGCTAGTGGACGTTCCCGCCGCCATCGAAGCGCGCAGTTACGATTCTGAAGCCCGCGTGGTGATCGAAGTGCGCGACCAGTTCTGCCCCTGGAATCAAGGTCGGTACGAAATGGATGTCTCTCCCGATGGCGCACTGTGCAAGCAAACCACACGCAGTCCAGACATCAGCCTGGATGTATCCGAGCTGGGCGCCGCGTACCTCGGCGGCGTGACCCTTGAGACTATGCGCCGATCCGGGCGCGTTGACGAAACCACCTCGGGCGCCGTTGCGATGCTGGACAGAGCGTTGGCGGTCGATAGACAGCCCTGGATTATCGACATGTGACGTCCTACCCTGCCGCAATCGGCGTGTGCTAGAATTACTTGTCGCGTCTCAATTCCAATCCTTCGCGACATATTGAAATCAGACCAAACTCAAACGCGCAGCCAAACGAGAAACACGCGATCCTGCGCAGGCCACAGGAGCGACCCTTAATGGACGTACGAAGTGTCAAACTTTCAGCCAGAACGGTAGTAGGCAAAAAGGTGAACCGGCTCAGGCGTCAGGGCATCGTGCCGGTGCATGTCTATGGGACCCAGGCTGAATCTGTATCCGCGCAGGTCGAAGATCAGACTTTGAATCGGTTACTGCCTCAAATCGGCTCCAACATCCCGGTCGAAGTTGAAGTGGAAGGTCTGAACGGCTCCGACATCTGCTTCGTGCGTGAGGTCCAGCGGCACCCCGTCACCGAAATCATCCTTCACGTTGATTTTCTCCGCGTGGACGTCAGCAAGACAATCACCGCTGAGGTCCCGATTATCCTGGAAGGCACGGCGCCAGGCATCACTCAGATGGGCGGCGTCCTGTTGCAAAACTTCCAGACTCTGTTGGTTGAAGCCCTTCCAATGGAGATACCTGCCTCGTTCCACATCGATATTTCGGGACTGATCGACTTCGAAGTGACCATCCAGGTCGGCGAGGTGGAGTCTCCGGAAAATGTCACGGTTCTCAACGATCCCGACGCTCTCGTGGTTAGAGTGACCGCGCCGAGAATCGAAATCATCGAGGAAGAAGAGCTCGAAGGCGAAGAAGGCCTCGAAGGCGAAGAGGGCGAAGGCGAAGAGGGCGAAGGCGAAGAGGGCGAAGACTCCGAGGAATAACCCGCCAACCGATTCGTCAATCCAGAATACAAACAGGGCGCTGCATCGCGATGGTGCAGCGCCCTGTCTATTTGCCGGGACTTCCGGTCTGCGTCTACGCGATACGATGCGGCGCAAGAGCCTCATCGTTCAGGTCGATTCCAAAACCAGGGCGGTCTGGTGGGCTGACAAACCCGTCGTGGACCTCCAGCGGTTCCAGGAAGGTTTTGTCCCACATCGGGTCTGTGGAGCCTCGGTAGTACTCGACGGTCAGCCCGTTTGGTATTGCGCATACCAGATGGACATGGACCTCCTGCTTGCCGTGAGGCGCCACCTGGAGATCATGAGATTGGGCCATTGCCGCCACCTTCATGAACTCCGTGACCCCGCCCATAATGAGGCCGTCGGGTTGGATGATGTCGCAGCATCGACCTTCGATCAACTCTCGGAAGCCGTAACGCGTGTACTCGTTTTCGCCCGTGGCTATGGGGATGATCGTTGACTGGCTGATCAATTGGTGGCCCTTGTAATCGTCCGGGTTGACAGGCTCCTCGAACCAGAACACGTCATAAGGCTCCATCTTGCGAGCGATCTCGATGGCCTCGTAGTGGCGATAGGCGCAGTTGGCGTCCACCATCACCTTCACATTCGCGCCTACCGTCTCGCGGACCACTCGGACCCGTTCCACGTCCTCGTTAATCGGAGCACCGCCTATCTTCATCTTGATGGCATCGGCGCCCATAGAGACACTCTCCTCCATCTCTTCGGCAAGCTCTTTCAGCCCCTTTCCCTCTTCGTAATACCCTCCGGC
>JASLRP010000103.1 GCA_030743915.1 SAR202 cluster bacterium
TTTCCCGGATGGCTAGCGTTTGCTCTGACGCTGGATTCGCGCCCAGGTGTCGCGAAGAGGAACGGTCCGATTGAATACCAGTTTATCCTCGGTTGAGTCAGTGTCAACGCAAAAATACCCTTGCCGCTCGAATTGGATGCCTTCACCGATTGAGGCGTCCTTCAAGGCCGGTTCGACCTTGCACCCAACGAGTGTTGTCAGCGAGTCGGGATTCAACGAGTCCTGCCAGTCGGCGCCTTCTGGAACGTCCCGAGGATTCACTTCGGTGAACAGATGTTCATACAGCCGGACCTCAGCGTCCAAAGCTGTGTCTGCCGATACCCAATGTAGCGTCGCCCGCACTTTGCGTCCGTCGGGGGCAGAGCCACCGCGTGTTTCCGGGTCGTACGTGCATCGCAACTCCACAATCTCTCCCGACTCGTCCTTGATTACCTCGTGACATTTGATGAAGTAACCATACCTCAGACGCACTTCACGCCCGACGGTCAAGCGGTAGAACTTGCGCGGCGGGTCCTCCATGAAGTCGTTTCGTTCAATATAGAGAGTTCGGGAGAACGCCACTTTGCGTGTCCCCGCTCCTGGGTCCTCGGGGTTATTGCCGGCATCCAGGTAGTCGATCTCGCCCTCAGGCATATTCTCGATGACCACCTTGAGAGGATGAAGAACGGCCATTCGTCTGAAAGCGCGTTTGTTCAGGTCTTCTCTGATGCAGTGTTCCAGCAACGCCATGTCGGTCGTTGTATTGGTCTTTCCGATCCCAACTTTGGCACAGAACTCTCGTATGGCCTCGGGTGTGTATCCCCTTCGACGCAGAGCGCGAAGGGTCGGCATTCGGGGGTCGTCCCATCCTGACACTCCGCCGCCTTCGACCAATTGGAGAAGCCAACGCTTGGAGATCACGGTATGGCTCAAGTTAAACCTCGCGAACTCAATCTGCCTGGAGCGGAACAAGTCCAATTCCTCTAAAAACCAGTCGTAAAGTGGTCGATGATCCTCGTATTCCAGACTGCAGAGGGAGTGAGTGATTCCTTCGATGGCGTCGGAGACAGGGTGGGCATAATCGTACATCGGGTATATGCACCACTTGTCGCCGGTGCGATAATGGTCCACTTTGCGAATGCGGTACATAGTAGGATCGCGCATGTTGATGTTGGGAGACTCCATATCGATCTTCGCCCTCAGCACGAATGCGCCGTCGTCGAACTCGCCCTCTTTCATAGCTTCAAACAACATCAAATTCTCTTCAATTGGCCTGTCACGGTAAGGGCTTGCGCGACCGGGTTCGGTGAGCGTCCCTCGATATTCCCGCACTTCCTCAGCGCTCAGGCCTTCCACATAAGCCTTGCCTTCCCGGATCAGCTGTTTGGCATACTCGTAAAGCTGGTCGAAGTAGTCAGACGCAAAGAAAAGCCGATCCCCCCAATCGAACCCCAGCCAGCGAATATCCTCCATCTGAGACTCGACGAACTCGACCTCTTCTTTCGTCGGGTTGGTATCGTCGAACCTGAGATTGCACTTCCCTCCGAACTCCTCGGCGGCCATGAAATCCAGGGCGATAGCCGTGGCGTGGCCGACGTGCAAATAGCCATTAGGTTCGGGCGGAAAACGAGTATGGACGTGGCCGCCATGTTTCCCCTGAGCAACATCATCGGCGATCGCCTGTCGAACGAAGTCAGTCGTCGGTTTGCGTTCCGTGGATGTCATAATGATTACGCCTATCTAATCCTAATGTGATGAGCCCGCGTACTTGAGTCCGGGAAAAGTCCAGACGCCAAGAGTATCTCACCAGTATATTGGATTGGCGCCTTGTGGGAAAGTGTCTCAGGAGTGGCGTTCGATGCTCATTTGCTCTGGTTGCAAATCAGCCGCGCGGCTCTGTGGAGACCTTTGGAGACCATTGCTCCTCCGGCCCGTTCAGGAGATGGTCGCGACGGAACATTCGGTTGGTCGTCTGGCTTTGATGTTGGCAGGATCACCGATGTCCTGCGATCTGTGATCACTCGGCCTTCCGCACCGCATGGCCGCCGAACTGGTTGCGCATGGCGGAGAGTATTTTGGCCCCGAATGGTTGGTCCTGCCGAGACCGGAACCGTGCCTGTAGCGCTGCGGTAATCACCGGAATAGGCACTGCCCGATCGATCGATTCCTGAACTGTCCACCTGCCTTCACCGGAGTCGTCAACATAGGCGGCCAGGCCGGAGAGGTCGCCATCCTCGTGGAATGCGGCGGCAGTCAGGTCCAGCAACCACGACCGCACGACACTGCCTTCGCGCCAGATTTCGGCAATCTGGGCCATGTCGAGGGCCATATCCTCTCTGGCGTTCATCAGCTCGAAACCTTCGGCGTATGCCTGCATCAGGCCGTACTCGATACCGTTGTGGACCATCTTGACGTAGTGGCCCGCGCCGGCAGGCCCCACATGCCCATAACCGCTGGTAGGGCTGGGAGCAAGGGTCTGGATCACTGGCTCGATCCAGGCAAAGGCTCTCTCCGTGCCTCCTACCATCATGCTGTAACCCTCGGTCAGCCCCCACACGCCGCCGGACGTTCCCACGTCCATGAACTCAATCCCTGACTCGGCCAATTCCTGAGCGCGTCGGATAGAGTCGTTGAAATTGGAATTTCCGCCGTCGAGAATCATGTCGCCATCGGAGAGCAGTTCGGCCAAAGTTTGGATCGTCGATTCAGTTGGGTCTCCGTCTGGGACCATGACCCAAACCGCTCTCGGCGCAGGAAGCTTGGACACGAGGTCATCGAGAGAGCCTGCGCCGTCGGCGCCATATCCCTCGGCGGCCTGGACCGCCCATGGCTGAGGGTCGAAAGCAACGATACGGTGTCCGCCCTTCAGAAGTCTTTGGACCATGTTCCCGCCCATGCGGCCAAGCCCCACCATACCGAGTTCCATATCGCCCTCCTGCGGTTCTTATCCGACGTACAACCCTTCGAATTCACTCAGCCAACAGCGAGTCGAGGTCACCTTCAGATTCCAAGACGACTCTGGCAAATCGCCGATTGGCGGCTATCAACGCTCGCCCGTCGCCGGCAGATTGTGCGTCGGCCAGAACCTTCAGTGAGTACGACTCGCCAGGGATTTCCAGATCCGCGGAATCGCTGATCGTGACCTGGAGAAAGAGGCCCGAGTTCGGACCAGCCTTGTGCAACTGGCCAGTGGAATGCAAGTAGCGCGGCCCATATCCCAGAGTCGTGGCGATGCCCGTTCGCTCTGTGATTTGTTGCCTGAGCTTGGCAAATGATCGGTTCGTTTCTTTGGACTCTGGCATATACGCCAGGATTGCCAGATAGGCTCCAGGTTCGGCGGATTCCAGCAAACTCTCCAATGAACCCACCGGGCCGTTGTCCGGCAACTCGCCGGAATCCCGATATCGGACAAGTTCCGCGTCGGTGAGGTCCTTCGCCTGTTGCACGTTCGGTTGATTGAACGGCTGAATTCCCATGATGTGTCCGGCTACAGCGGTAGCAATTTCCCACCTGTAGAACTCGCCGCCCAGATCGTGCAGGTCTTCCAGAGTATATCCGACAACGGGATGGCCGGCAGATTCCAATTGTGATTTCGCTGCTTCAAGCTCAGGGGAATCTTCGCTTTCCAGTTGAAGAGACACGAAAAACCTGTCGTCGCAATAATGCGAAATATCGACCAGCGGCTCGCCTGTGACAGGCACTATCCCTGTGGAGTCCTTGCCAGTGGACTCGGCGATCAGTTGTTCGACCCACAATCCGAACCCTGCCAACGTTGGGGAGGTCACCAGCGTCAATTTATCCCTGCCATCCTGAGCCAGAGATGCCAGAGCCGCGCCCAGCCACAATCCGGGATTTCGGTCTATGGCGATGTGAGGTTCGCACGCTTCCTCCATCGCCCGCGCTGACGCAGACAGAGCGGCGATGTCAATTCCAGTTGAGGCCGCAGGGACAAGCCCAAAATACGAGAGGACAGAGTACCGCCCACCCATGTCCTCAGGATTGCGAAACACCTTCCTGAAGCCTTGTTCGGTTCCCATCATATCCAGAGAGGTGCCAGCGTCGGTGATGGCGACGAATCGACTGCCAGAATTTCCCAATCCGACCGCATCATCCACCAAATTCCGAAAATACTTGTACAGAACATTCGGCTCAATGGTGCTGCCTGACTTTGATGAGACGATGAACAACGTTTTGGACAGGTCAACGGAATCCCGGATGGCGATTACAGTCGCCGGGACAGTTGAGTCCAGCGCCAGAAGTTCAGGAGCGTCGCCGATTGCGCCAAAACAGCGTTTCAACGTCTCTGGCCCCAGACTGCTCCCGCCCATGCCCAATAGCACAACATGGCGTATATCGTCAGCGGCGATCTCTGACGCAAATCTCTGGATGTTGCGCAGTTCCGGCCTCATCGTGTCGGGGAGAGTCAGCCAACCCATTCGGTCGCTTATCTCAGCCGAGTCGGGGGCCCAAACCGTGTGATCGGCCTCCCAGATGCGCTGAACGATTCGATCATCCTTGAGCCGGGCAATTGCGCTTTCCACGCCTTCGCTGTGGGTCCCCAGGCTCACGGAATCAGGCATCAGCCTAACCGCGCACAAGGCTGGCTCGCTTGCGGTCAACGTCCGCCACGACCTCATCATAGGAGTCTGCGAACAACTTGAGGCCATCCTTCAAAAGTTTGTCAGTAATATCGTCCATTTTGATTCCAGCCGAGTCGATGGCGAAAAGCGTGTCCGCAGCGTCTTCGATGTCAGCGTCCAGAGTCTGTTGGGCTGTTCCGTGGTCGAGGAACGCCTCCAGGGTGGCGTCCGGGAGCGTGTTCACGGTGTCCGGGCCGATCAACTCCTCGACGTACAGGACGTCACTCAGCTCTGGATTCTTGGTGCTGGTTGACGCCCACAGAGGTCGCTGGACCAAGGCGCCCTCCTCCTGAAGAGTCACGAACCTGTCCTCGCCGAAGGAGCGCCCAAATTCCTGATATGCCACGCGAGCGTTGGAAATCGCCGCCTTGCTTATCAGCGATCCCAGAATCGTGTTGCCTGCATCCACCGCTTCCCCTATCGCCGCATCGACAGCGGTGTCAACCCGGCTGATGAAGAACGATGCCACCGACGACACTGTGGAGGGGTCGCCGCCTGACCGGGAAAAAGCCTCCAGACCGGAGATATACGCCTCGCGAACATCTGCGTAGGTCTTGGCGGAGAAGATGAGCGTCACGTTGACGTTGATGCCATCGCTGATCAGTTGGCGTATCGCCGGAATGCCCTCTGGAGTGGCAGGCACTTTGATCATGACGTTGGGCCTGCCCATCAAATCGTACAGCCTGCGCGCCTCTGAGATTGTTCCCTGGGTGTCCCGAGCCAAGTGTGGGTTAACCTCCAGCGACGCAAACCCGTCCGCTCCTCCGGTGCGGTGATAAACGGGAGCCAGAAGGTCAGCGACCGCCACAATGTCCTCAGTCGCAAGAGCTTCGAAAACTCCGACGGCGTCTTTGCCGGACTCAGCATGGCGGACCAGAGATTCATTGTAATCCTCACTGGCGGCTATGGCCTTCTGAAAAATCGACGGATTGGACGTCAGACCTGTCACACCCATATCAATCAGTTTCTGGAGATCGCCCGACGTAATGAGGCTCCGATACACATTGTCGAGCCATACGCTCTGGCCCAGCTTTCTGAGTTCTTGAATAGCATTTGTGCTGTCAGTCAATTGCATGACCTCCTTGGCGTGAGAATCCTGATAATTCCATCGGGCCAAATACCCCGAAGCGCGGAGTCTTCAAGACGACGACGAAGCGCTGGCGACAAGAGTCTGGTACAACTTTTCATGTTGTATTCTATCGTTTAGATACAATTCGTGCCGAGACGGGTCTGGGTCGGTCCTACGACCAAGCCGAGGGGATACGTCGTTCAGAGTATTCCACACTCCCAAACCGTGAAGGGCCAGAATCGCAGAACCTCGGCTGGTCGCCTCTGGTTCGAGGCATTCCTGGATGGGAGTCCCCAACACGTCGGACATCATTTGGGACATGTATCGAGAAGCCGTTAAGGCGCCTCCGCTGGCCACAACACTGGCGTCATTCGATATGTGTGGTTTCATCAGGTCCCAAACCTTGCTGAATCGGTACGCCGTCGCCTCCAGAGCAGCCTGGAGCATCTCGGTTGCGGTGGATGTCACCCGGAGTCCGTTGAAAGCCGCCGTTGCGCTGCCAGCCCAACCCGGACTGCGTTCGCCCGACAGGAAAGGCAACGCCGTAAGCCCGTGGGCGGCAGGCTCTAGATGTCCGAGAGCAGCATCCAGCGTCAGATCATCTGCCGGCAAATTCAACGCGTTTCTGGCCCATTCGACCACGCTGCCTCCATCGCTCAGCGCGCCGCCCAGAAGCGCCCGGCCTCCTAGATCGTATGTCCACAGGCCGAAGGGGAGCGTGGGTGTCGGATCATCGAGTAGGGTGCGCATTGCGCCGCTGGTCCCCATCGTCAATGCCACTTTGTCAGGAGAAACGCACCCACTGCCTATGTTGGCGGCTGCGCCATCTCCCACGGCCAGAAAGAAAGGGATGCTACTGAGCGCGGGCCACCTCTCAGCAAAGGGACTAGCGAGGCCTGAGATCGACTCTGAATTGTCCGCCAGTGGTGGCAGGGATTCGGCGCCCACTCGTGAAAGCTCGATCAACTCAGTGTCCCATTCGCGTTTCCACCTGTCCAGCATGCCCGTCCAGGAGGCCAGCGAATAGCTGGCAGGCACATCGTTCCGATTGAACCAGCGTCGATACAGAAATGTGGCCGGATCAACCCACTGGCGAACCTGCGCCGCGACCTCTGGATTCGTCCGCTGGAGCCAAATGAATCTGGCGGGTAGATAGGACGGGTGTTGGACGCATCCTGTTCGTTGATGGACCTCTGCTTCGTCGATCAGCGCTTTCAGAGTGTCCACGTCCTGCTGGGAGCGCGTATCGGCGTAGGTATATATGGGCGTGGCTGGATTGCCATCGGCATCCAGTCCCATCACGGTGCTGGCCATCGTGTCCATGCCAACACCGGCGATCTCGTCTGCCAAATCGCCAGACCGATCAAGCGCGCCATCATTGGCGGTCTCAACATTGGAGATGAGGTGTTCCGCGAACTCTTCAACGCCGCCGTCGGGAGTGGCGTGAATACGGTGAGAAATCCTGGTTTCGGTCTGCTCCACTCTTCGAGCATGCGCATCGTACAGAGCGGCCTTTACCGAGGAACTGCCCACGTCGATTGACAATACGAAGGGGCCGCTATGTCCTGCAGGACGTCGGGTGGCATCGATCATACGATCACCAGCGGTATGCGCATCTCTTCTGGTGTCAATCCGGAGTGATGCGAATTCAGTTGCACGGTCTTGCCCACGCCGCGAGCGGCATTGTATTCAATCATGTCCGCGCCCGATGATATGGCGATGAGGTCGCCCATGCGCTCCCGCGCCATAGGTGATAGCTGTCCTGGGCCAAACAACTCCAGAGATTCCGCCTCATCGACCGTAATGATGATGAACCGGTCCTCGAATCTTCGCTCGAACAGCCTTCTGACCCTCTCAGCCGCCCAATCGCGAGTGTGCAGATACATCACCCTGGCGTCTCCCGAAGGCGGAAACCTGAGAAGCGGCGCCAGTTGCCGATTGGGTCTCAGAGTATGCCGCCCTCCGGCGGGAGCGTCGAGCAGTCCATGATCCGCCGTGGCAACGATTCGGGCTTTGCCTGCAATGCCGGAGGCCAACCGCGCCATTTCGCTGTCC
>JASLRP010000104.1 GCA_030743915.1 SAR202 cluster bacterium
GAACCGCCGCCGCCGTCATCTCCCGCTCCAGTTCCCGACCCTGTCGCGCCTCCGGCGGAACCCGTGCCGTCGCCGATGGACGCTGATAGAAACGCGCTGGACAACCTGCGCGCCGAGCTTGAAGGTTCAGGGCCTTCCGCCCAGCCGCCCCCCGCTGACGACGAGGCGACTCAACTCCGGGCGCGACTTGAAAAGCTGAGCTTCGAGAATGACGACATGCGCCGCCAGCTTCAAAACGCCACCGGGGGAGGAGAAACTGCCCAGGCGCTCCAACTGGAGAATGAGGAACTCAAGGCTCGCCTGCAATTCATCGACGTGGAGATGGAGGGACTGCGCAAAGAAGCGCAAAAGTCTGAATCCCTGACAATCCAACTTGAGAATCTGCGGGTCCAGATGGAAGCAGAACGCGCCTTGGCTCAATCAGGCATGGATGCTGCCCCAAATCAACAAGAGCTTGAAACCCAGATTGAGGACCTGCGCAACCAACTCCACGCCGCTCAACTCGAAACTCAGGCGATCAAAACCCCGTCGGACCGGGAGACAATTCTGTCCGCCCAGGTCGAGAGCCTCACGTCCCAGGTTTTGGCACTGGAAGAGGGTGGTTCGAGCGAAGATCAGGAACGACAAGCCCAACTGTTGAATGATCAAATTGATGAGTTGAAAGGAAGGCTTGAAATCGCCCAGTTGCAGACGGAGGCTCAGGCCGGACTGGCGTCACAGTTGGACGCGCTCAAAACGGAGAATGAGCAACTCAAGAAACGGACGGAACAGCTAGACTCCTCCACCGAAGAGATCGAACGGCTGAGGACCTCAATCCAGGAACACGAGTCCCGCGAAGCGAGTTCTCAACGAAACGCTGCCGATCCAAAAGACATCTCCGACGCGAAATCACGCGTTGACCGCGCCCAGTCTCAGGCCATCGAATTAGCGAATTTCCTTCGTGAACCGTTGATACCCATCGCCGTCGAGATCCCGGTCATCAGCGATACTGAACCCTGGGCGCTCAACGAGCGGGCGAATTTGCTGGAACACATATTCGGTGAAATGGAGCGACAACGAGACGAGTATTTCACTCCGGCTCAGGATACGAGCGCTCAGATTCTCGACCGTCTGCGCGAGGCAGGCATCTCCACGGAAATGTATGAAGATGCCCTCAGAGTTGGCAACGTCAATGCGTCGTTGATGATGGAGGGTTTCTTGAAGGCGCTCGAGCAGAATCAGGACACAGCGCCCAGGTCACTCAACAACTCGGTCCGTCTGCTTGAGACGCTCAACGACCTGGAGTTGGACGTGGATGAGCAATTGCTTGATGTTCATCAAAGAGTCGTGCCCACTGGTCTCATCTCAATCGGCAGAAAATTGATCGCCGAGTACCTCGACGGTGATCGTCCAACTGATCCCCAGCAAACGGTCAGAAACATCATCCGAACGATCCGGGGATATTTGAATTCTACGGACACCAAGTAAGGCCAGTTGTGGTCGCTGTTGAAGCAGTTGATATCGAATGCCAATTTTCCTGTCTGGTTCGATATCGTGCATCACGCCCTGAGGGGCGCTTTTCACCCCAAACAAATCGAGGCGCTCAGGATTGAGCGCCTCGTGTATTCTGATCGTTTTTCATACTCCCGTTGGGTCGTAAACCGTTCACGGTCGAGATTGCGCCACCGACCGTGAACCAGACCACTGCTCCAGCATGAAAATCCAGAATTAGAAGATTATCAGGACTTTTTGGACTTGGCCCGTTTGGCCCGGGTCTTCCCATTTGTGTTCTGCTTTGCGGTTTCGACTGTGGATTCTTCGACCGGAGCTTCAGGGGCAGGTTCCTCGCTGGGAATTACTTCATCCAGGCTCCCTGTCAGTCCCAACGACGAAATCCAATCTTCGTCCTGTTCCGTGGACTCGCCCTCAACCCGCTTGGCCGACACGCGCATCTGAGCAACGTTGGTGAGGATGCGCTGAGTTTCCAGTTCCTCGGTGGCTGCCGCCCCCATCTCCTGAATGTGCCCCATGACAGACTTGATTTCTCTCAGAGCCTGCCGTCGCAGTTCTGTTGTCTGCTCCTGGGCGGTGGCTCTGGCGGTCTCCATCATTTCGCGGGCTTGTTCGTCGCCCTTGGCCGCGATTTCTTTGGCCTGGGTCCTGGCTTCACCGAGGATCACGTCGGCCTGTTTGTTCGCGTCATCAACGATTGACTTGGCGGTCGCGGTCGCCTCTTTCGAGGCGTCCTTTGCGTCGGCCTGGGCTTCCTTCATCATGTCCTTGGCGGTGGATCCGGCCTCTTCGACAAGCGCCTTGGCTTTGGCGTCCGCTTCTTGCACGGTCATGGTGGCCTGGGCCTCTGCCAATTCTCTGGTGGAGACAGCCTTTTTCAATTCGGATGCCGCTTCGGTGCGATCGCTGGCGGCGTCATCTCGAAGGCTTTTGGCCTCCTCGACTGCGCTTTCTGCTTTGCTGCGCATTCTTTCGGTAGCGGCCTTGGCATTTCGGACCGAATCTACTTCAGTCTGCTGTCTAGTCGCCTCCGCGGCGACTCGCTTGGCCTTGGCTTCCGCCAATTCACTGCGTGAAAAGGACTCGTGTATCATCAGTTGTCGCCACAGCGACTCGACTTCCTGTTCGGAAGAGTCGTCCGTCGGGATCGATTTCAAAACATCCAGTTGGTCTCTGATCTCTCCGCTCTCAACCATTGTTTCCTCCTTCAATGCCGGTTGCTCAATAACCGACTGTCGTCCATATACAGGCTGCACTGGATATAGTGTGGACACAATGGAAACAAATTATGCACGATCTGATGATAATTCGTATCAAATTTTCGGAACAATGGCTCAAGGATCCCAGAATTGTCGGCTCACACGTGCATCAACTAAAAGTCAGCACTTGCTCGATGGGATCGTTTGCCACTGAAAGTTGTGGATTTATGAACAGGCGCCCAATCCGATGGCGCCCAAGCGCCCGGCAATAGCAACGAGAGATCAGGTCGAGAGCGCCACGTTCCAGATGCTGAAAAGCGCCTACAAAATCCGCACACGTGATTCCTATGAGATCATTCCCTGGTGATCGTGTCCACCTTATGAGCGTTGATGTAGTCCCAGTCCATCTCCACTCCCAGTCCGGGGCCTTGAGGGACAGCAACGTGACCGTTGGAATCAACGCCTTCCAATTCGTCGGTGAACTCTGGCGGATAGATGGGCGGTTTGCTGCTTTTGACCTTGGGGTTCAAGAGGCCCAACTCGTAAAAGTTGGCGTTCCTGACCGCCGCGATACAGTGACGATGAGCTAGCCCGCCGCCATGAAACTCCACATCGAGACCGAAGCCCTCGACGGCGTGAGCGACTTTCATGGCGCCGGTTATGCCTCCGTCTTCATAGACGCCAGCGCGCACAAAGTCGGTCCCGCCATTCACGATAAAATCGACATGACCTTCCAAACCGAAAATATGCTCGGCCTGGAGGATCGGGGTTTCGATCTTCTCTCGCAGCCGTTGGTGTCCGAACATCGAGACGCCGCCGTCCTTATAGGGGTCTTCCAACCAGAAGAATCCTGCCTCGTCGCACGCCCTCCCGACTAGCAGGGCCTCTCCCCAGGTGTTGTATTCGCACGCGGGATCAATCATTAGGGCCATCCGGTCGCCGACTCGCCGCCCGACTTCCAGCACGTTCTCTACCTCTTTGGAGATGGGAGCGTTGCCCCAACCGTGTATCTTGTATCACGCGACACAATGCAGAGGTCTTATTGAGCCTGGCGAACTCAGGAGTGGTAGCATGAAATCAATGAAAACTGATCTCAAACACCCAGAATTAACAGAGCGGTGGGCCACGGCTACGCCCATTCGACGTTTCCAAGCTCCGAAACTTGCGGACACATTCGCACCTATCGTATGCGTGTGC